>JAECRW010000018.1 GCA_016294985.1 Candidatus Sifarchaeum marinoarchaea
AAAAAAGCGCCATGAAAGGTGCGTCACCACCCTGCTACTGTGTCTCATTCATCTCCATCCTTTCTGCTTTACGAAATACAGAGTCCAAAGAGAATGACGTGTTTATTTCAACTCCTTGCCTCGTAGGTCGACATTGATTATATATACAAAAACCTAGTTACACGTAGCTCGATTCACCTCCTCAAGTTGAGGAGTCTTCTCGCGCGACACCAAAAAATTAATGCGAAGCAGAAGTTTAAAGGAAAGAACATCTCTTTGTCGCTTCATATAAAGTACCTTGTGTTCCACCAATTACTATTAGAGTTTATTCGTTGTTAAAACTAGAATATCTGTCATTATCATTCATTATAATTCTTTCCATTCTAAGAAATCTTTATATGGAAGAAGCAAGCCCTGTTTTTGTAATCATCGATAATGTTAGACC
The DNA here is from genome assembly GCA_016294985.1 of Candidatus Sifarchaeum marinoarchaea. Taxonomy (GTDB): domain Archaea; phylum Asgardarchaeota; class Sifarchaeia; order Borrarchaeales; family Borrarchaeaceae; genus Borrarchaeum; species Borrarchaeum marinoarchaea. The sequence continues at coordinate 425 of JAECRW010000018.1, forward strand.
ACTATCGATAGTGATAAACAAAAAAGATTTGCAGATGCCACCAAATCGACAAACATAGTTTAAAAAAAAGCGAAATGGGTGGTAAAAGTGGCCTATGATAAAAGCACTATAAGTAAAATCGATCTTTCTTTTAAAAACGAATTACTAAACATGCCAGGGGGAGAAATACTAAAGAATTGTTTTCAATGTGGTCTCTGTACAGGGAGTTGCATCGTAAGTAGAAACACGGATACCTTCAGACCGCGACAGATTCTGAGGATGGTTCAGCTGGGTATCAAAGATATATTGAAGGCAGATGATTTATGGAGATGTGTTACTTGTTACACCTGCGTGGAACGTTGCCCGCAGGGAGTGAAACTTACAGATGTCTTTACTGCGCTCAAAAATATGGCAACTCAAGAAGGATATCTTCCCAAAGCGATGAAAGAACTCATAAAAGCGATCTATGAGTTTGGCAGGATCTATGAGATGACCGATGTTCAGGAATTTGAACGAGAGGAACTTGAGTTACCAGACATTCCAGAGGCATCACCTTTGACTTTCAGAAAAATTGCTGAAAAAACCGGTCTTACAAAATTGATTGATTAGGAGGGTTTACATGGTAAAATATGCATTATATACGGGCTGTACAATACCTTACCGCCTTAATTCCTATGAGGCGTCCACTCGGAAGGTGATGGAGAGACTAGGCGCTGAATTGATTGATCTTGAGAAAGCAAACTGTTGCGGGCTTTATGTCGAACCAGCAAGCAAATTAGCGTATCTTACATTAGCGGGAAGAGTACTTGCATTAGCAGAAGAGCAGGGTTTAGATATTCTCTGCCTCTGCGGCGGATGTACATCGGCATTAGCAAAAGCGAACTCATATCTAAATGAACATGAGGAAGCGAAGAACGAAGTCAACGCTGTTTTAGCTGATTTTGATATGGAATTTACAGGAAAAACTCGTGTAGTAAATTCAGTGAATTCTTTAGTTGAAGATATAGGTCTAAGAGAAATCAAAAGACATATTACTAAGCCTTTTAACGGTCTAAAACTCGCAGCGCATTATGGTTGCCATCTTCTCAAACCCAGCGATGTTTTACAATTTGAAGATCCAGAGGCACCGGAATCTGTGGATAACCTCTGTGCTCTAACTGGAGCGACTATGATTGATTATCAGGATAAATATGAATGCTGTGGCGCTCCTACCATTGCAACTGAGCAATCTCTTTCGGTAAAAATCATTAACAAAAAACTACAAAACATTATCTCGGCAGGAGCTAATGCAATTGTAACTGTTTGTCCGTATTGTGAACTTATGTTTGATCTTATGCAATTAGAGGCTGAAGATGTTTATCAAACTAAATACAGGATGCCTGCGCTATTGCATACTCAGCTTCTGGGACTGAGTATGGGTATGGATTTCGAGGAAATGGGAATGTCAATGAATAAAGTAAATGCCGATAAGATAATGGACTATTTATCTGAATAAATATGGAGGGAAAAACGAATGAGTGAAGGTGAATATAAAGTCCCGATTAAGGAACCCATCAAAACTAAAGATCTTGATCCTGATTTTAAGTATGAAATAGCTGATACTTATCTTGGAAGACACATCACAGCATGTTTTAAGTGTGGTGCATGTACGGGTGGGTGTCCTGTAGGTATTTTGACGGAAATCTACAAGCCGAGGCAAATAATTGGAGAGGCGCTGCTCGGCATGAGAGAAAAAGTTTTAACCGGCGGTGAGCTTTGGCTCTGTGCTACGTGTTATACATGCGAAGACCGTTGTCCTCAGAAGGTTAACATAACAGATGTGATTATAGCATTACGTAATATGGCATTTCGAGAAGGTCATACTCCTGAAGCCTTAATAGAACAGGCTCGCAATATGGTTGAAACTGGATGGATTCAGAAGACCACAGCCTCAATGGATAAAAGGCGAGAAGAATTAGGATTATCACGCCTTCCAAAAATGGCCGTAGAAGACATGCAGAAAATAGTAAAAGCAACTGGCTTTATTAAATATCTTTATAAGAAGGAGGACAAAAAATGACAGATTTTGCCTTGTTTCCTGGTTGCCTTATTCCTACACGAGTTCCAAGTTATGAGGTTTCACTTAGAAAGACTGCTGAAAGATTAGGCGTAAATTTCGTTGAGATGGAGAATCTAACTTGCTGCGCGCCTGTGGGTGTCCTCTCACTTGATTATCTTACCTCTCTTAGCCTCGGTGCAAGGAATCTTGCCATTGTAGAAGAAATGGGATTAGACACGATGTGTACACCCTGTAACGGATGTTTCGAAGGACTTGATAGAACGGCAACAATCCTAAACAAAGATCCAGAAACCCTGGAAAAGGTAAATGAAATTCTCGCCGAGGTAGGTAAAGAATATAACGGCACTATAACTGTTCGTCATTTAGCCGAAATCTACTACGACGACGTCGGCATCGACAAAATTAAAGAAATGATGGTAAAACCGCTCGATGCTCTAACTGTCGGCATTAGACCCGGTTGCCATTTATTTCGACCCATTGAAGTTATAGGGATCGATTATTCTGAGCGTTATTTCTTCTTGGATGACTTGATAGCTGCAACTGGCGCCGAAAGTGTATATTACAAACACAGATTACGTTGTTGTGGTGGATTGCTCCGAAATGTGTCTGGTGATATTGTCGAGGGAATACTTAGAAAACGGCTTATAGAACTTAAAGAAGGCAACGTAGATTGCGTTGTAACCGTCTGCCCATTATGCTTCCTTCAGTTCGACCTCGGTCAAAAACTGGTAGAACGCAAGTTTAAGGAGAAATATGATCTCCCTACACTCACTTACAGCGAACTCCTTGGGCTAGGAATGGGTCTTAGTGCAGAAGAACTAGGCCTGCAAACTCATAGAATCAAAGTAGACAAACTTCTTGCGAAGATCGGATAGGAGTTGAGTAATGAAATGGAAGAAGAACCTAGAATTGGTGTATTTGTCTGTCACTGTGGGCTTAATATAGGTGCAGTGGTGGATGCAAAAGCCGTGGCTGAATATGCAGCAACGTTGCCAAATGTCATCGTGTCTGTCGATAATAAATATACATGTAGCGATCCAGGACAAGAGGAAATTAAGAAGGCTGTCAAAAATGAGAGTTTAAATAGGGTCATTGTTGCGTCATGCTCTCCACGTATGCATGAACCGACTTTCAGAAAAGCGGTGGAGGAAGTCGGCCTGAATAAGTATCTTATGGAAATGGTGAATATTAGAGAACATGTTTCATGGGTTCACATGCAAGAAAAAGAAAAAGCTACTGAAAAAGCTAAAGACCTTGTACGCATGGCAGTTATGAGAGCGGCATTATTACAAGCATTGCCGAAAAAAGAGGTCACTATTCTAGACAGGGCCCTGGTTATTGGTGGCGGTGTGACAGGAATTAATGCTGCCCTTGACCTAGCTAATCAAGGATTTAAAACTTACCTTGTAGAAAAGACCCCAGCAATCGGTGGCTACATGGCGATGTTAGACAAGACATTCCCCACATTAGATTGCTCAATCTGTATTCTTGCTCCTATGATGGTTGATGCAGGAAATCATCCAAATATCGAACTTCTGACATATTCTGAGATAACTAAAGTCGATGGTTTTGTGGGAAACTTCAAGGTCAAAGTGAAAAAGAAACCACGTTATGTTGATATGGATCTTTGTAACGGTTGTGGAGATTGTGGCGAAGTCTGTCCAGTTCGTGTACCCAATTCATTTGACGTAAATCTTGGAAAGCGTGGTGCTGCGTATGTACCGTTTCCTCAAGCAGTTCCCCTTAAATATACAATCGATTCGGAAAATTGCCTTAATTTCAATTATGGAATCTGTCAAACCTGTCAGAAGATTTGTCCCAAGCACGCGATTGATTTCAATCAAGCGGAGGAAGAAATTGAGATTGACGTGGGAACAATCGTTGTGGCGACGGGATTTGAGACATACAACCCCGCGCCGAAGAGAGAATACGGTTATGGGGTATACAATAACGTTATTACCTCAATCGAATTTGAGCGGATAAAAAATGCGGCAGGTCCTACTCACGGAAAGGTACTCAGACCTTCCGATGGAAAGGAACCTCTGCGAGTAGGATTCATTCAGTGTGTTGGCTCACGAGATTATAGGGTGGGTCATGAATATTGTTCTAATGTCTGCTGTATGATCTCAATAAAGCAAGCAGTCCAGCTCAAAGAAAAGCATCCTAAAGCAGAAGTGTATATTTTTGCAATAGACATCCGTGCATTTGGCAAAGGTTTTGAGGAAATTTATCGACGGGCTAGAGACATGGGCGTCGTTTTCATCAAAGGAAGGGCCGCAGAGGTAATCGAAGATCCTAAGACTGGTAATCTTCTAGTAAGTGCGGAGGATCTTTATGTTGGAAAGCAACTGGAAATCGAACTGGATATGGTTGTTCTTGCGACCGCCCTTCTTCCAAGAGCTGATGCAAAAGAACTTGCGCAAACATTGAATATTTCTTTGGGACAAGAAGGCTTTTTCTTAGAAGCACATCCAAAGTTACGGCCTGTAGATACGTTTACTGATGGTATATTCTTAGCGGGAGCGTCTGCAGGGCCAAAGGATGTACCTGAATGTGTTGCACAAGGAAAAGCCGCTGCAAGTGCTGCCGCTTGCCTCATGGCCCGAGGAAAGATCGAAATCGAAGCAATTACGGCAGACGTTGATAATGAACTTTGCATTGGGTGCGAGTTGTGTACTTTAGAGTGTCCCTATGGAGCTATCCAGATGATTGAGGAGTTGAATAAAGCGGAAGTAATTGAAGATGTCTGTAAAGGCTGTGGAACATGTGCTGCAGCATGTCCTCAATTTGCAATCTTTATGAAACATTACACAGATGAGCAAATTTTAGCGCAAGTTAGAGCGGCACTTACAGATGTTAAAGAAAGACCGCTTATTGTCGCCTTTACGTGCAATTGGTGCAGTTATGGCGGCGCAGATCTTGCAGGAATATCCAGATATCAATATCCTACGAATGCAAGGATTATTCGATTGATGTGTTCTGGGCGAGTTGATCCGACCTTTGTCTTTGAGGCCTTCAAACTTGGTGCGGATGGAGTTCTTGTTTCAGGCTGTCATATCGGTGACTGCCACTATGCAACTGGCAATTACAGAACAGAGACTCGTTATATTGCTATGAAACATGCACTAAAACAAGCGGGAATTGATCCGAGGCGACTTAGACTAGAATGGGTTTCTGCTAGTGAAGGTGAAAAGTTCGCAAGTGTAATCAGAGAAATGGTCGAGGAACTTGAACAAATGCCGGCATTGCTGCCAAAAATGGAGAGGACATAATTAAAGGAGGAGAAAAATTTGAGTGAAAAAAGCGTTTTAGTTATAGGTGCAGGCGTTACCGGAATACAAGCTGCACTTGATGTTGCAAATCAGGGAATTAAAACATATCTTGTTGAAAAAACGCCAAGTGTCGGCGGACATATGGCGCAATTAGATAAGACTTTCCCCACACTTGATTGCTCTGCATGTATCTTAACTCCAAAGATGGTAGATGTTGCACGTCACCCAAATATTGAACTTCTTACATACAGCGAAGTAAAAGAGGTTTCTGGTGCTGCCGGTGATTTTACCGTAAAAATTGAGACAAAGCCGAGATATATCGACGCAACAAAATGTACTGGCTGCGGACACTGTGCTCTTCATTGCCCAGTAGAAGTTCTTAATGACTTTGATGAAAATATTGGTGTTAGAAGAGCAATATATGTTCCGTTCCCACAGGCCGTTCCACTTGTGTATACGATTGATATGGACAATTGCATTGAGTGCGAACTCTGCAAAAATATTTGTGAAGCTGAAGCTGTTAATTTTGACCAAGAATCAGAAGAAATAGAAGTGAATGTTGGTTCAATCATTTTAGCAACCGGCTACGATCTTTTTGATGCAACAAAACTAAAGAACTACGGATATGGGAGCTATGATAATGTGTTAAGTTCCCTCGAATTTGAACGTCTTTTATCAGCATCTGGACCTGCAGGAGGGCATGTTTTCAGGCTTTCTGATGGAAAAATTCCTCGAAGAATCGCTTTTCTTCAATGTGTTGGGTCTAGGGATACAGAACATGGCATGCCTTATTGCAGTCGTGTTTGTTGCATGTATGCTATAAAGAATGCAATTTTGGCTAAAGATCACATCCATGGCGGTTGTGAAACGACAATATTCTATATTGATGTCCGTGCCTTCGGTAAAGGTTTTGAGGAGTTTTACCAAAATTCACAAATCAGATTCGGTGTAAAGTTCGTAAGAGGAAAGGTTGGCGAAATAGCAGAGGACGTAGATACGAATAATCTGATAGTTCGCGTTGAGGATACTGAAACCGGACAATTGTTTGAAGATGAATTTGATATGGTGGTCCTGTCTTCAGGTCTTGTGCCATCACAGGGATCTGCTGAAATCAATAAAATCCTAAATTTGCCCATTGATCAGTATGGATTCTTTGAGGAGTTAAATCGGATTTCACCTGTAGATACAAAAATTGAGGGCGTGTATATGGCTGGTGTCTGCGAATCAGTGAAGGATATTCCTGACGGTGTGGGTCAAGCGAGTGCAGCCGCGATGCGAGCTAGCTTAAAAGCGATTTAGGAGGAAAAAGAATGGAAGAAGAACCTAGAATTGGTGTATTTATCTGCAATTGTGGTATTAACATCGGTGGAGTTGTAAACGTAGAAGAAGTGGCAGAATACGCAACCACTTTACCGAATGTTGTTGTGTCAAGATCATCCCTGTACACTTGTTCGGATAGAGGACAAGGCATGATAAAGGATGATATTGATGAATTCAAGTTGAATAGAGTTGTTGTAGCATCATGCAGCCCACGAATGCACGAACCAACCTTTAGAAAAGTTGTAGAGGAAAAAGGACTTAATAAATATGTTTTTGAGCAGGCAAACCTTCGCGAGCACGTTTCTTGGGTCCATAGTAAGCAACCAGAAGAAGCTACAGAAAAAGCTAAAGATCTAGTACGAATGGCAGTAGCAAAAGCCCGCTTATTAGAATCGTTACCGCAACATCTTGTTGATGTAAAGGGCGAGGCATTAGTAATAGGCGGCGGGATTTCAGGATTAACTGCAGCAAAAAGTATTGCAGATAGGGGCTTTAAGGTTCATCTAGTGGAAAAAACGCCCAATTTCGGCGGAAAAATGGCACAACTGTATAAGGTCTACCCAACGTTTGATGATCCACAAGAATTACTGAATCCTCTAGTCGAGAATATTATGGCCCATCCGAACATTGTACCTTATCTTTCAGCTGAAATTGCAGATATCGAGGGATATATCGGCAATTACCGCGCTATTATCCGAGAGCAGACCGAAGAAAAGGAAATTGAGTTCGGTACAATTATTGTCGCTACCGGATTCAATGCTTATGACCCTACTGGCGAATTCAACTATGGTAAACACCAAAACATACTTACGATATTGGAATTACACCAATTAATGAAGGCAGATGGTCCGACACAAGGTAATCTCGTAACTCCAGCAGAGGGTAAGCCCCCAAGATCAATAGCATTAATTTCATGTGTTGGATCGCGACAAAATGAAAACACTGTTCCAGAAGGTAAAAAACCAAACGTATATTGTAGTCGTGTTTGTTGTACAGGTATGATAGCTACAAGCATGGAGATAAAAGAAAAGGCATCTGATGCTGATATTTTCGTTTTGTACAGGGATCTAAGAACCCATGGCAAAGGCCATGAGGAACTATTTTCAGAATTTCGTCAAACAGGATCCACGATGATTAGATATACAGATGATCTGTTGCCCATGGTCTCAATCACTCAAGGTGCTGAGTATCCTTTATCTGTTACCTCTTATGACTCCTTGTCGGGATTAAACGTAGAGATCCCTGTAGATCTCGTCGTTTTGGCAACAGGTATGATCCCCGATGACTCTGCATCTAATATTGCATCTAAACTCCACATCACAATGTCTGCGGATGGATTCTTTCAAGAACTGCATCCAAAATTGGCTCCACTAGACTCAGTCACCGATGGTGTATATCTAGCGGGAACTGCACAGGGGCCAAAGGATGTCCCGGATAGCGTTTCTCAATCATTGGGTGCGGCGGCTAAAGCTTGCGCTCCAATGGCTCTAGGCCAGGTGGAAGTTGAAAGCACAATTTCTGTGATAGATGAAGACTTCTGTACAGGATGTGGGGTATGTCAAGGCTCTTGTGAGTTTAGTGCTATTGTGTTTGAGGAGAGACCTGAAGGAAAAAGAGTGTCTAAAGTAATTGAAGCACTCTGTAAGGGTTGTGGCACTTGCGGCTCCTCTTGTCCATCTGCAGCTATTACGATGTTGCACTTCAAGGATGCCCAACTTGACGCCATGGTTAAAGCAGCCCTTTCACGTTCGCCAGGAGGATAAAAAAAATGGTAGAAACAAAAGAAATTATAAAAGAGACGGAATGCGAATTTGAGCCAAAAATTATTGGTTTCCTGTGCAATTGGTGTTCATATGCTGGCGCGGATCTCGCTGGTACCAGCAGAGTGCAATATCCTCCCAATATCCGAATTGTTAGAGTAATGTGCACTGGGAGGCTAGATCCGCAACTGATCCTTAATACATTCAGGTACGGGGCCGACGGGGTTCTAATAGCAGGTTGCCATGAAGGCGATTGTCACTACATAGGTGGCAACTACAGAGCTTACAGAAAATATATTCTTCTCAAAGAATTTGTAAAAAGGATGGGAATAAACGAAAAACGTCTACGGCTTGAATGGGTCTCTGCGTCTGAAGGAGAAAGATTTGCTAAAGTAGTGAGAGAAATGGTAGATAACATAAAAGAAATAGGACCAAGTCCGTTTGGTGTAACGATTACAGGAGGAGTTGTTGAAGATGAGCCAGAACCGAAAATCTGAAGATAATATCGACACAAAAGCCATTCTTGACGCTAGCGCGGCAGTATTTAAAGAAGAAAGAACCCGATGGCTTATTGGAAAAGGAGAGCATCTCTTAAGAGTAGGAAAACTCACTGAAGAACAGTTCAATGAGCTTCTTGATAAAGTTATTAAGGACGAAATTGAAAGAGAACTAATCTCTCAAGTACTTCGAGACAAAGGATCTAGTACGATTGAAGAAATTTCTAAACTTACAAAACTCTCATCAAAAGCGATTCTTAAGCACTTAATCGCCCTTAAGAAACTTAATCTAGTAAACATTGTAGGTGAATCGGACGACGACTATTTATATGCCCTAATATAGTCAAGATGGAGTGATCAGAAATGGCTATGGAAGTTGAACTTAAAGTTGGCAATTTTGAAGAGTTAAAGACTGATGTGATCGACAAAGGAACGTGTACAGGTTGTGGTAATTGCGTTTCTGTCTGTCCAACTCAGGTTATCAAATTTGTTGATGATGTTCCTACTCTTCAAGAACGCCCTGGCGAGGTGCCTGAAGGAGAACCTCCTGTAGGCAAATGCATTGAATGCAAACTTTGTTATTTTGGATGCCCTGTCACAGATTCACTTTCACCACGAATGGAAGCTCTATTTGGTACGGATGATGTCCTTGGCAATTATATTAAGCTCTATAAAGCTAAAACTGAAGTACCGGAAATCGCAGAGGTCGCCCAAGATGGTGGTATTGTCTCTACCATCCTAGCGTATGCCTTACAATCGGGTATCATCGATGGTGCCATCGTTTCCGTAACAAGTGAGGAGAATCCATGGATTCCTCAACCAAAGATCATAACCTCCTATGAGGGATTACTGAAATCTGCTGGCACTCGTTACTCACTTAGTCCTAATATCGCTTCCCTTGCGCAATACAGAGATGTAGTCGAGGAATTGCTAGCACAACGCCCTGTAGGAGAAGATTGGCTTCGCTTAGCTTTCGTTGGAACACCTTGCCAAACTCTTGGAGTTAAAAAGCTACAAAATGCCTTGGAAGGCGCAGACATTCGCCCGGCTAATCTTATAACCCTAACCATTGGGCTGTTCTGTATGGAAAATTTCGATGCCACGAAACTACACCAGCTGGTTCAAGAAAAAACAGGACTTAGTATCAGGCAGATACGCAAAATGGACATCAAAAAAGGTGCATTGCACATCTATCCAACGGAAGAAGACGAAGCGAAAACTATCCCTCTTGAGGAAACTGGAGAGGCTGTTAGAAGCGGCTGTCACTCATGCGAAGACCTAACTGCTTGGTACGCGGATATAAGCATCGGAAGCATTGGAACACCCGCTGGATGGTCAACAGTTTTCGCTAGGACAGGAAAAGGCAAAGAAATTTTTGAAGGCGCTGTCAGAGAAAAAATGATCACAAAAGAACCTCTCACAGAAAAAGGTTTCAAATCCTTGCAACGCTTAGCTCAACGCAAAAAAGAAAGTTAATAGATCTTATCCCCGAGTTATCACACATCTACAAGTAATAAGATTAATTCTAAGAGGGGATGACTCTTTTTTTCTATTATCAATTTTTTTATCGCCTATTTTGAATTAGAAATGATCAGGTTTATGTCCTACTAATTATTTCAGCAAGATATGATCTCAGTTTTGTTAATAGTTTTATTGCTTTATCACGGATTTGAGATTCACTATCTACTAACCTATCGACAAGAGATGGAATAGCATCTTTTATTAACTTGATATCTTCAACACTAATACGTTCTAGTGCATCAATTGCATTTTTTCGGGTTTGTATATCTGAATTTTGAAGGTCTTTGACCAACATAACTATTGTTTCTTTTATAGATCTTTTTTTCCCAATTTCGATTTCTTTCATGGCGGTAACGGCGGCTCTGCATACTTCCTCATCTGTATCACGCATTTTTTCTAATAATATTGATGTAAAGTCTTTGCCTAGGTGAGGGGCAATCAGACCAATTTTTCCCATTGCAATAATAGCTGGTTTTCTTATATTAGGATCATTATTCGTTGCTTGTTCTAAGAGAAATGGGATCGATTCATTTACTTCTGCGAAATCGGGGGCACTAATTTTTTCCAATAAATTTACTATCTTTCGAACGAGGACTTCATCTCCAGTTATTAATAACCGAGTTAAATGTGGAATGGATGTCTTTACCAATTCTTTATTCTTAGTACCAATTCGTTCAAGTGCTTCGATAGCCTTTTCGTGCACAGTATATTTTCGATCTTTTAACAATTCTATTAGGTAACTTATTGCCCCTTGAACGAGTTCTGGGTTTTGTGAACCAATCACACCAAGTGTTTCTGTAGCACTTTCTCGAAGATACGTGCTCTCCGCTGTTAAAAAATTAATAAGTTGAGGCATAGTCTCTACAATTAAATCAGGAAAACGTTTTCCAACCTTTCCTAGCGATTCGATTGCTGTCATTTGAACCAAGGATGATTCATCTTTTAACTTTCTCTTAAAATGTGGCATCAGCATCTCTAATAATTGTTGATTATCTATGACGCTATCAGTGAGTGTTTCTAGTGCTGTTGCACGAGTATATTTATCTGGATTCTCCAAGTCTTTCAATAGATCTTGAATGTGCTTTTCAGAAAAAGTACTCAACCCCTTCACTGTCCAATGTAAAGATTATTGTTAACTTCAGAAATATAAGTTGTTTTAAGCAAGTTCTTGAATTAACTTATCAAATTCTGTTCCTTCGGTATTCATCACTTTCAGCCATCAGCTTGATGTAAAGACTTATTAGGCAGTTTAAGTTGGTTAACTACTACTATTAATAATTGTCTTTATTTTTGTATATTCTTGTACTTAAATAACAATAAATATCTGGATCACCAAACCTACCGAAATGATATGGGAATTATAATTAATAATTAAACCATCATAATAGATAATGACATTTACCCTTACGCCATTAGCATAAATTTATATGCATGAAACCATCATAATAGATAATGACATTATCCATATGACACTGATATATATGCTGGAGGATACAAAATGAATAATAGAGGTAAAATTGGCGTTTTTTTGTGTAATTGTGGAAATGAACTAACAAGGACAATTGACTTTGAAACGGTCAAGAATGGTCTTGAACAACGCGGAGACATAACAAATCTTCAAATTTTCGATTTTCTTTGTCATAATGAGGGAGAGGAATTTGTTGTCAATGAAATCAAAAATAAGGGTTTGGAACGGATAGTTATTGGCGCATGCTCGCCTAAACTGCATGAAGTTACATTTAAGCGCTACCTCGATGCAGCTGGATTGGATTCCTCTTATCTTGAGATTGCTAATATTAGAGAACAATGTGCATGGCCTCATAAGAATGAAATGGAAATGGCAACCCTTAAGACACTGAGGCTTCTTAAAGCGGCGATAAACGGAGTTGAACAAGCAAAAGTAAATCCGAAAACACCGATAAATGTAAAAGAATCCGCATTAGTCATCGGCGGTGGAGTTGCTGGAATTCGTTCGGCTTTGGATCTACTCAATTATGGGTATGATGTGTCATTAGTAGAAAAACTCCCAAGCATTGGCGGGAGAGCAGCACAACTTGGTAAAATCTTTCCGACAGACGACTGCGGGCTCTGTGTGCTAGCAATAGAACCTGGGCCTACAAAATCGCATAGAAAATGTCTATATAAGTCAAATATCTCCAAATGTCAAAACCTAAATCTAATTACTAACGCAGAAGTAAGGGAGGTAGAAAAAGAACCAGGCGTATTTAAAGTACAGATAGAGCAGGCACCTCGCTATGTAGATGAGAAATGCACTATGTGTGGTATTTGCGCTGAAGTTTGTCCTGTTGAGGTTGAAAACGAATTTGATTTTGGATTTAGCACGCGAAAGGCAATTTATCTTCCCTTTTCACAGGCAACTCCTCCGATTTATGTAATTGACCGAGCAAAATGTCCAGAAGATTGCAAACTTTGTGCAGAGGCATGCCCAGCAGATGCCGTCCACCTAGATGACGGAGTTAAAACACACAATATGGAAGTTGGATCCATTATTGTAGCTACAGGTTTTGAAGAATACGATCCTTCAATTAAAAGAGAGTTTGGCTTCGGTGTGTATCCAAATGTTATCACCCACCTCATGTTGGCACGTATGTTAGATCCTAGCGGTCCCACAGGAGGCAAGCCTATTCGTCCATCCGACGGAAAAGAGGCCAAAAAAATAGCGATGATTAATTGTGTTGGTTCTAGAGACACAAGAACTGCAACACCAGATAGAAGTTATTGTTCAGCCGTCTGCTGTATGTATAGTGTTAAACATGGTATTCATATCAAAGAACAAAATCCTGATGTAGAAGTTCATTCATGCTTTATTGACATCCGAACACCAGGCGACTATGAGAAATGGTATACAAGAGCACGCAATGCAGGAGTTAATTTTATGAAGGGCATGGTGTCACAAGTAGTGGAAGATCCGATAACCCACGACTTAACAGTAGAAACTGAGGACTTATATATTGGAAAACAGGTAGAAATTGAAGCAGACCTCGTCGTTTTATCAGCAGGAGTAGCACCCGCCCCTTCAAATCAAGAACTTGCGAGTATTCTTGGAATCAATTTAGCCCCTCATGGGTTCTTTGAGACCATTTATCCAAAGTTTAACAGTAATACCACAAAAATTGACGGCATTTTTCTGGCAGGAACTTCCGAGGGACCAAAAGATGTCCCAACTTCAGTCTCACATGCAAGAGCTGCGGTGTTTGAAGCAGTAAACTACATAAGGACCACAACTGAGAAAACTATACGAACTCCGGGAATAGATGAGGAAAAATGCATTGGCTGCGAACTTTGTATCACAAACTGCCCGTATGGGGCTATTGTGAAAGAAGACAACAAAGCTGCATTCATAGATGCATCGTGTACAGGCTGTGGAATTTGCAGTGCACTTTGCCCAGAACTTGCTCTGACATCAAAATATCCTCCGAAGGAAAAACTCATCGCAGAGATTGAAGGACTTCTTGAAGACAAAAATGGTACGAGCGTAGTTGCCTTTTGTTGCGATGAATGTAGTTATGGATCGCTGGATCTCGCGGGCATCGAAGGCATTCAATATTCACCGAATTTTCTACCATTGAAAACCTCATGCATTGGATCTATAGATCCCTCAGTGATTCTGAACGCCTTTTCACTGGGAGCAGATGGTGTTTTATTACTTGGATGCCCAGAAGGCAGATGTCACGCAATAGAAGGTAATACTAGAGCAAAAGCTAAGGTTAATGGCTTAAAGCGACTTCTAGATCTTTATGGTATTGGTAGCAATCGACTTAATGTAGAATCTTCGATAGCTGCAACCCCTTCAAAAATTGCTGCTTTGGCGAACGAAATGGTAAATGATATAAAAACGTTAGGGCCTATCTACTAATCCCATTTTTTTTAATATTGTTGGCGAGAAGATCACCTATCTTGTCGGGTCACAGACTTCCCCAAAAGTTACGTTTTGATTTTTAGATGTACAAAAGGATGAACAATTATCGGAAAATACATCCTTAGAATGTTGAAATTAATCTCTTTCAGTTTTTAATGCTCTTTTTATAAAAGGAAGTAATTCTACCAAATTATGTATAACTAAAGATATTATCTTCTGATTTTGATTTGTCAATTTTTCAATGAGATGAGGGACGAGTTCTTTAATGAGATCCAAATCTTCATTTGCTAATGACTTAACCATAGTCAAAGCGGGAGTTCTTGTATTTTCATTGACATCTACAAGAGAGTTTACAAAACCAGATGCAAGTACGGGAAGTATCCGTTGTCGTATTTTTGAATTCCCAGCCAACAGCACATTAGTAAATTTTTGTATAGGCACAAGCTGTGGGGCGGTTAGAAACATTTTTGCAATGGATTCAATGGCTTTTTCACGAATCTCTGGAATACTATCTTCTGTCAATTCCATAATGTCTGGCATCGTAAGTTGAATGATTCGTGGGTTTGTACTAATTTCTCCGAGTAGTTCTAAGACTCCTTCCTGCAAATATTGGTCTTTTCCCTTTAAGAGATCACAAAGAAACGGGATAGAATCCATAATTAGATCAGGAAATCGTTTTCCGACTTTTCCTAATGATTCGATTGCTGTCATTTGAACCAAGGAGGATTCATCTTTTAACTTTCTCTTAAAATGTGCTACCAACATCTCTAATAGTTGTCGGTTATCTATGACGGTATCAGAGAGTGTTTCTAATGCTGTAGCTCGAGTGTATTTATCTGGATCCTCCAAGTCATCCAAGAGATCTTGAATATACTTCTCGGAAAAAGTGCTCACACCTTCACCGTCCAATTGTAGTATTGTTATCTTATCAAAGTGGGATGGAGTAAATAACAGTTGACACATTTATTAACAAATGTATCGTTTTGTAGACCATTATTTCGTGGGTGGAGGCTGATGAGGGCTCACTTGTTACTACTAAAAAAAACGTTTTCTTTTTTTAGCGGGTTTCCCTACACTATTGTGCCGTTAACTAGCTGCACTAACACACCACCCTTACCGCAGGGGAAGTCTGCCATCTATGACCTCGCCGACGCAAGTTTATCCACTCAAACTCCCACAAGATACAAGTTTACGCCACCAGTTGGATATGCTCCGTGACCTTGTGATGCACGCGGCTCAAAAACTCTTAACGGAGTTATGGTCCGACCACTGGATCGATGCGCTGGCTTCCACGCGTAAGCAGAAGAAAAAAGCCTATAAAGTCATCAACGAAAAGCGCGTCAGCTTAACCACCTCTCATGGGCGTGGGATGTATCTCCCCTCACGCATTAGACGCTGTATTGCCGAGCAGGTGGGACGCATCATCCGTTCCCAAGCCACCCGCAAACAGTGTTATTATGACGTGTTACGGATCGTTCAAATCACGGGTGTGGCGGGCAACCTCGACAAATTGGTGCGCACCGTAGCGCTTACCTTAGCCGATTTTGAAGGCAAGTATTATCGCTGGGCGCTGATCCGTCAAACCTTACGCATGTTCCGGCGCTACTACTATCAACTCGGCTTGGATTTAAGCGTCTTGAGGCAGTTTCCCTATACGGCGGTAGTCAAACCGCGCATTCAGTCGTTTACGCTGCCCTACAGCCCTGATGACGGACAAGCAATCCGCTATGACTGGCAGCATGAAGACACTCCGTCCAGTATCAGTATTCGAGTGAAAGTACCCTGCCGTCCCCATCAGATCGGAAG
>JAECRW010000289.1:0-243 GCA_016294985.1 Candidatus Sifarchaeum marinoarchaea
GGGAAGCGATAAGCAATGGGAGTTCCGTACGATACCTCACTCCCCGTGAGGTCGAACGATATATAAAGCGACACCATTTTTACAAGTCAAAGGGGGATTAGAGTAGGATAGCATTTCGAAGTTGCCGGAGATGGGTCAAGGAAATCACAAGCTTACCAGTTCGAGGGAAAAATCACTCAATTGCGTCCGCGCCGCTTTAGAGAAGAAGGCCTTCGATCTGGTCCTCTTGGACCTTAAGAATAT
>JAECRW010000289.1:253-1090 GCA_016294985.1 Candidatus Sifarchaeum marinoarchaea
CTTCCTTTACTGAATACTTCCTCATCTGTAGCGGGAGGTCGGATCGTCAAGTCCAGGCCATCGCCCGTTCCATAGAGGAGGATTTGAAGAAGATGGGCATCTATTCCCTGGGAATGGAGGGGTTTGAAGAGGGGAAATGGATTTTAATGGACTATGATGATGTGGTGGTTCATGTCTTCTTTGACCCGGTGAGGAGGTTTTACGACTTGGAGGGACTTTGGCTCGATGCACCGAGGGTGGATAGGGTAGAGCAGATGGCAATGAGATCCAACCTGGGCCGAGGGGCAAGCGTTTAGCCACTTTATTCGGAAGGAAGATGGAGGCTAAATTAATAGAGCGGTTTAGAAAGAGGTTACTCCAGGCGAGGGAGGAGATTATCGGACAGATGAGACAGCGAGATACCTCCGCCCAGGAGATTGGCAAGAACGGTATTCAGGACATCGGGGATGAGTCTGTTACCATTTCCAATCGCCATCTCCTCATGAGTTTAAGCGAAAACGAAAGGACCAAATTGATCGAGGTGGATGAAGCATTGGATCGCATCGAGGAAGGAAGCTATGGAATATGCGAGGAATGTGAGGAACCCATCGCATTGAAGCGCCTTGAGGTCATACCCAACGCACGGTATTGTGTCCAATGTATGGAAAATCTCGAAAAGGCTTCGACTGAATCCCTCTGAATGAACTCCTAAAGCCCAAATAAGGTCCTTCTTCAGGGAGGGAGATGGAAGGAATGGTCAAAGCGGAATAGCGAGTACTTCTTCATCGTCCTTTCTATTCTTCCTCTGCTTCCGACTCAACCTCCCCTATCGCACCCTTAAGATCCTGCGACAATTTA
>JAECRW010000123.1 GCA_016294985.1 Candidatus Sifarchaeum marinoarchaea
TTTATAACTTTTCTTCTTTTTGTTTATTAATAATGGACTTTTATATTCCATACGATTCCCATTATCTCCCGAATAATGAACCTGATTTTTTGTACAAAGATTTTCTTGCTTCGGTTCTCCTACAAAATCATAGAGTACTTTTGTGATTATTGGAAACTTGTATCTTGGAACTCGTTCTAATTTACTGAATTTGCATTCATTTTTCAGAATACTCCAGATTCTTTTGTTACCATAGATATCGTAATATAACTGAATTAAATCTCTAATTTCCTTAATTTGTTCATCTGAAAGAAATATGTATTCCTCAAATTTGCTTTCCAATACTGCAATTCTCTCTTCAATTGATTGTGCAAAAATCTTTCTTTCGATTGTTTCTTCTACAATTACCCTTCTTTCGATCGTCTCTTCAAATCTCTTGTCGGTTAATTTCACCTTACATCACCGAGAAGGGACTCCGTTTGAGGGTAGGGATAGTTGATCGTTTTTAGTTCGTCCACATTACGGTTTCCCATATGTCTGCGATTTCTACTTCTACTTGAGTAAGTTTTCTTATTTCCTTCAAACGCAATTTGAGCTTGTTTAAATTGTCTTTTTTCTTGTTCTCCATCTTTAACACTTTCATAACGGGCTTCTTGATGTTTAAGACTGATTTTTTTCCTTATCTGGCTTTGATGTTAAGTTAACTATAGTATATGTAGTTCTCACGGCCACCGTCATCCCCCTTCCGCGCGCTCGCTGACTACCGAATGAGTAAGGTATTTATGTGAAGACAGCCACTCAAGATATTTGGGCTGACTGGTTGGACAGTGTGAACCATATATTGTTTCTAATCCAGAACATTTTATTGGGGAAACTAGGTTAGCCACCGGGGAAGGCTAACTCCCCAGTCGGCCCTCCTTATTATTTCAAGCAAATTATTTTTCAAATTTCCTTCAGAAAGATGTAACTAGCGCTTTACAATCACCTCAGAAGATTTTGGTGAGTTTTGAGATAAAAATTTTAATTCAATGGCATTCATTATTGGTTTTCTTATCGTAAAATATCTAAATTTTCCTCTTTTCTGTTCTCGTTGTCCCTCTTGGACTTCTAAGATCTTGCATTTCTCTAATATGTTTGTGTGATATGATATGGTATGTGCTTGAATAGAAATGCGTGCACTTTTAGAGAGTTTCGTATTCGTAATTCCAGGCGTTTCTGGATAAACACGATTTTGAAAAAGTATTTCTTTCAGAATACTTTCCTTACTTCCGATACTATTCAAATTCAATTCTTTTCGTTTTCGTTCTCCATTTTCCACTTCAAAATAATTTATCGAACGTCCTATTTCTATAGTATTTGCGATCGGGTATTGCAATATTTGAGCCACGTGATCAACAGTTTTTGGTTCAATTTCACCTACGTTAAAATCGTCACTACCTCGTAAGCATGAATCTGCTAAATCTAATGCTAGGCCAGGCAACCCCATTGAATATGCAACAATTCTTTTTAGTGTTTCTTCAGTGAAAGGAGAAAGATTTGAAACATTTTCTTCCTTATCGCCATTCTCCTTATAGTAAAAGACTCTAGTCTTCAACATTTTCATTATAGTTTCTTGTTCGATTGATCTAATCTTGTAAATATCGTCGAAGAGATCAATAAGTTCTGGGGGTACTGAAGGAGTTGTCAAACCTATTATGGTTTGATTCTCAGATTTAATATATCGCGAGAGTTCTTCTACGAAATTCTCTTTTCTTAAACCAATGTCAATATCGTCGATCAAGAGAATATCAGTTTCTGTTAAATTTTTGTTACGTAATTCTGCTATTAATCCAATGGAATGTGGACTACCAATAACCACTTCTTCTGGTTTTTTATCTGTTTCTGAAGCATTTACCAAACCCTTTAACTGAATATACTGACTTTGAATCTGTAATTCTTCCGCCAATTTATCTAACTCTCGGACAAAGAATTTAGCCAAGGTTGATTTTCCGACGTCAGGAGGACCTATAACAAGTCCATTTCTTCCAGCAGAATGACAGGCAGTAATCCATGAGGTCAGACTTTGGCCACTTTCATAGAAAACTTTTGGAGGGACAAATAAATAGCTGTTTTGTTCTATTAAATCTCGTTTAAAGGGACGTTCTCGAAAACCATGCAGCTTATAAAGGGAGAGTGCTCTCGTACCAAGAGTAAGCCCCCGCTTCAATGAAACAAGAAACTTCTTTTGATCGATACCTGCCATAATTTTACCTCAACATTGCGGAAGTCATTAAAGCCAATTCAACTGCGTTCCGTATGGGTGATTGTATTGTATAAAGTTGGTTACGTCCGATTTTGATTTGCTGAACAACACTAATTTCAATAAGTTTCTTTAGATGGTAGGAGGTTGTGCCTTGGCTAGAAAGACTAATACGCTCCACTAATTCTGCACTACTTGTTCCTTCTTGTTTTCTCAATTCCTCCTGTGTACGTGTGTTTTTAGCCACCTTGACTCTTAGCTTTTTCAATTTTTGTTGCTCAATTGGACTAAGCGAAATAGTTAATTTCTTAAGAATCTCACCCCGCGAACCTTCCCAATACTCTTCATTACCTTCTGCAATTTTCATGGCTATGTCGAAATTGCGTTCTTTTGCTTTTTCAACAACGCGTTCCTCCGTGATTACATCAATATCAGACTTTAAACAACTGCCAGCCAATTCAAGTGCGAGCCCGGGAAAACCCATTGAGTAATCTGCTATTCTTTCAAGAGCTGATTTAGAAAATGGTTGTGGAAATCCTGAATCCTGAAAATAGTCTATACGTCTTTGTAAAAGGTCTACAATCTCATCATTATTCAACAATCTTAAATTATACATTTCGAGATCCGAAACTAAAGGAATATTCATTTCAAGCCATCTATAAGTCGAAGGCGAAATAACAAGAATAGTTATATGGTCTGTTTCTATGTTTTGAGAAATTTCATTTGATATTCTTGGGATATCTTCACATAGAGCATCTGCGTTATCCAAAAAGAGTATTTGAGTATCTGTTAGGTCTTTTCGACGTATAGAGCCTTCAAAACCAGTTAAACCGATTGATAACTCGTAATCATGAAGTTTTTCATCTAACTTATCATTTTGATCTCTTATTCTCAAATATTTAGCCTTTATTTCCTTACCTAATTCACTTACTAACTTTCTAACTAGTGTAGTTTTTCCTATACCTTCTGGACCTACAAGAAGGGCTAGTTGCTCACTTACACTTGATTCAATGTTATTGGTGTCTTGTGAAAGAAACGAACCGGTCCATCGTAAAAATTCATAGACCTGAGAATCAATAAAAAGACTATCCATCTCGTAAACAAATTGTTTTTGAAAAGGTAGCTTACGGAATCCCCATCTCGTGTGTGGAGCCCTGACTCTAGAACCTAATGCTTTACCCTCACCAAATTCAGCCAATGCTTTTGTTTTATCAATAGGTGGCATTCTTTTACCTTCTAGAAGGCAAATTTTGCATTAGGTTTATGCTAAGAAGTAAACTTTTTCTTATTGAAAGTTCCATCAAAGTAATTATACATCGTTTCAATAATATTAATGTTTCGATTAATTCGAATTCTTCGAATGCCAGAAATAGTTCGAAAGAAAAGAAAACATTGCAAGAAAACTTCGATCAAATTTGAATAAAATCTATTTAATAAGCTAAATGATTATTTTAATTTAAAATTCGAGTTATAGTAAATGAAAAACTCTGTAAATCCACGCTTAACTCTTTGGATGAAGAAATAATAGAAGCAGATTTAGTAAAAGATTAAATTAATAAAATCTTATTTCTGTTTTAAGTATAGATTATTATTTATTAAAATGTTTGATTGAAGTTTTATTTTTGGAAATTATGCCGACAAAATTAATTATAAGAAAGAATACGACCGACTAAAATTAAATTAATGCCTAACTTAAATTATACATATAGATAACCTCATTTAGGCATCTTGTATAGATAACTTAATATCCTTTAATTCTGGAACTTTGGCTAACTCCTGCTTAACCACATCTAGATCAGGCAATATGTGATTTGTGGCATATCCTTCCCATATACAATTTTCTTCATAATTACAAATTCCTGTAGAGAACACAATTCGATCAAAGCGTTCTTTTAAGATTTCCAGAAGTTTCGTTACGTTAGAAGACCTAATTGGTGGAAAGAATTCAATTTGGATCTTCAAAATCCAATCAGTTCCATTCTTCAAAGAAAAAAAATGTATAGTTTTCGATTGATTTGAATAAATCATTACTACTTTTGCTGAATTATCCTTTTTAAATTCTTCCAGAAATGACTCTGGAAGAACAACGGCATCCTTTGAGAGATCAGCAATTGCCAGTCGCGTTAACATGCTTTGTCTCCTCATTATCTTGCTTCTCTTGAACTCCAAACTTACTAACAATAGTTTTGTAGAGACATTCTGGACATGAGTTAACCTTAACTAGGTCTCCATTGTAGAGTTCTTTTACACTTTTTAGTGCATCTAGATAGTTTTCCATGTTTATGTGATAATTTCTTATTTTGATGAGTCTTTTACTTGTTCCACATCTAATGAGGTCCTCATCATCTGAATAAACTGTGTTTAAACAAAGCGAATTGTCTGGAATCTTATCAGTAAGCATACGGGTTGGTATAAAACCAAGATCTACGAAGTTGATATCATGAACCTCTTCTCCATTAATACAGAGTGCATCACGACCATTTTCAAGTTTAAGGCATGGACATGGCATGTGAGGTTTAATTACATCGTCTCTTGGTGTTTTCTTTGTCATAGAAGAAAGGCTCCTTGTTTGGGAATAAAATCCCATTGCATATAGCAAGATA
>JAECRW010000290.1 GCA_016294985.1 Candidatus Sifarchaeum marinoarchaea
AAAAAAGAACTCGAAAAAAGAAAGACCTAATGAAACTATTAGACAACCCAAAAACTCTCACTTAAAGCTAGTAATTCAGGTCTTAGCCATATAAGATCCACTTGAGACGATTCACAGACTTTTTTTCTTTTTTTGGGCGCTAGAAATTGAAAGGGGAAAGAATTGGTATATTAATGAGAAAAAGAACGCAGAGTTCGAGCCCTAGACGCCTGTGAGCCCGCCTATTCCGCCTTTGCCTCGTAGTCCTCAGCTTCCCTTGGTTAGAGTAAGACTCCGATTAGGTAGGCCATGCAACCCACCTGCATGGTCACAAAGACTCTTTTCTTCAATTGAAAGACGCTCTTCTTTGACTGGTCTTTTATCAACGATTTTGAGATGAAAAAATAGGAAACTACGGGGATGAGTATGAGCAGGAGGAAGGCATAGTCCAGATAGAGGCGGGGATCAATCATTACGAAGAAGGGTAAAGGGTCCAAGATCATAATTGCACCGTAGAGAACAACAGAAACCCGCGCAGCCGCTTTCACCCCAGACTTTGTTGAGAGGGTTTCTATTCCAAGCTCTTTGTCCCCTTCCACATCGCCGATATCTAACATGATTTCAAATGCCACGCCGACAATGAAACCCATCGCAGCGAAATACACGATCAACGGCTCAAGGATAGCGTCAGAAACAAGCGAACCAAAAAGGATCGTTGCCACATAGGCATAGGCAATCAGGGCATTCTTGACCAGAATCGTCCTCTTCAACCCCAGACTATAGAGAAAGAAGAGGGGCAAGCTGACAAGAACGAGAGACATAGCCAGTAGGTTCAAGGACAGCGAAAGCAGGAGGATCAAGGAAAATGAAACTAATCCAGTAATCAAGGCCACTCTCCTCGACAGCAGCCCCGAGACCAGGGGGCGGTCATATCTGCGATTTCTTTTGTCAATCTCAAAATCATAGTAATCATTGAATGCGAAGGATCCAACGGCGGAAAGGAAGACAATGAAGAAAGCGACCAAGTATTCCAATTGGAAGCCACGCAGGTCCCCTGCGTACAAGCCCGATAGAAGAACGGCGAACGCGCCGAATAACGAGTTGTCAAG
>JAECRW010000124.1 GCA_016294985.1 Candidatus Sifarchaeum marinoarchaea
CAAAAAAAAGTAAAGGGAATGGTTTTTTACATTTGTCGTATGGTGCTGTGTTTTTGTTAGAGCTAAGGAAAGAGAACTCCAACCAATCCTGCTAAGGCGAGGCCAAAACCAACGGCTACCCCGGCAAAGATTAGTCCAAAGACTATGAAAGCAAAGATATTCGCCAAAATAGAAACTCCAGTTGTGACATCAGTAACTTCTCTAAATGATAGTACATTGCTGATAAATAGCAGAAGACCAATGACTATACCGCCGCCCACAGCGATTACAGCAACCGCGACACCACCACCACCGATTGCAGTATATACTATCGCTATGAAGAGAAGAACATACAGGAATGCGTGTGAAAATGCAAACCCAGTAACTCTTAAGACCTGTATCCCTTGAATGTCTTTGGATCCTACAAACTTACCCATCAGAAAAAGTACGAAAACCCAGATTATAAATGGGACAAATACGAAGAAAATAGAAGTCACAATGAAGATTAGAATTCCCGTAGCAATTTGGATTGGAGTACCTCCTATTGTCCAAGGACCGTAAATAAACCAGAGTGGAAGTACTGCAATAGCGCCAATGACTAACAATACGACTTCGATTATGAAAGGCATAAGGACTGATTGAGTTGTTGCGCCTGGATCGTCTTTGACTTCATTATATACGCTTTTATCAAATTTCATTGCACGAAAAATTCGTTCAGACATTATTCTTATTATTTCTCCAGCTGTCATTTTTCAACCTCTTATTTTGTGTTGTTTAGAGAGAGAGAAATAACAGTCTTGCTATTATTAAATTTTGGGTAAAGGATTTTGTGCACATCTTGCCAAGCACCCATTTAGACTACGTAATAAAAAAGAGTTTGGTGCGTTGTGGTTCTTGAAATAGCTGCTTGGTTATGATAAAACATGCAACTGTTACGAAAAATCCATAAAGAACCTCCATAAAGTAAAGGGAGAATTACTAAAAAGGAGTATTCACTTTTGAACAAACAGTTAAAAACAAACAACCTTACATATCAAAGAGATTGATTCTTACATTATGAGTCACGTATAAGGTGAGAAGTAATGAGTATTAAAGCAAGCCATATTCTTGTGAAGAAAAAATCTCTAGCAGATGAATTATTAGACCGGATTAAAGCAGGCGAATCTTTTGCTAAAATCGCAAAAGAGTATTCTGAATGCCCCTCAAAAAAACGTGGGGGGTCACTTGGTAAATTTTCGCGAGGACAAATGGTCAAGCCTTTTGAAAAGGCGGCATTTGCACTCAAAGTCGGTGAAGTTACTCCAGAGCCTGTAAAAACGCAATTTGGTTATCATCTAATAAAACGAACCGGATAATTCTCTCAAGTACAAAAGGAGGACAAATTATGAAAATTCAAAAACAGCCTGGCTGGCCAAATTTTTTGTTTCCATCGCCTGTTGTCCTAGTAACTTGTTTAGATGAAGAAAAAGGTGGAGCGAATATTATAACGCTAGCATGGGCATCAAATTTTTCATTAAATCCACCAACGATAGGAATCGGCGTCAATACAGGAAGATATTCATACAAGCTTATTGAAAAGACAGGTGAATTTGTCGTGAATATCCCCTCAAAAGAACATCTACATGAATCTGATTTTTGTGGCGTGACTTCTGGAAAAAAGATAAATAAGTTTTCTGCGACAAAATTCACTATAGAGCCTGCAAAGAAAGTAAAAACACCACTTATCAAGGAGTGTCCAGTTAATATCGAATGCAAGGTTTCTAAAATCATTGATAATGGCAGCCATGGGATCTTTATCGGAGAAATTCTATTGATGCATATCGATGAAGAAATACAAACATTACAAGGGACAATAGATTACTCAAAAGCAGATCCGATATTATATCTTAATGGAGATTATTGGAGTATCGGAGAAGAAATAGGCAAACACGGTCTTTCTAAAGGAAAGCTCCGCGAATAAAATGAAAATGTGCTGCAGAGGAGAACCTAATGAAAGGCTGGAATGGGAAAATTCTCAGGGTGAATTTGTCAAATAAAACACATCTCGTAGAAACATTTAACGAAGATTTTGCCAAGAAATGGCTCGGTGGAAGAGGATTTGCACTTAAAATACTGTGGGATGAATTAAAACCAGGAATAAATCCATTAGGTCCCGAAAACAAACTTATTATTGCATTAGGACCGATTTCTGGAATTAGTGCACCAAACACGGGCAAGGTTGTTGTTGCGGCTAAATCTCCCTTAACAGGAGGATACGGAGATGGTAATGTTGGCTCACATATAGCAATCCAATTGAGAAAAGCCGGATATGATGTATTAGTAGTTGAAGGCATTTCCGATGAACCTGTGTGCCTTTATATTGAAGATGACAAAGTGAATTTTCTTTCAGTAAAGGAATGGTGGGGAAATGGTACTTATGAAACAATAGAACTCATTAAGGAAAAATTTGGAAAAAATGCGGCACATCTTTTAATAGGACAAGCTGGCGAAAATCTTGTTAGATATGCAGTAATTAGATCAATGGAAGGGAGGGCAGGTGGACGACCTGGTATTGGCGCCGTTATGGGCTCAAAGAAATTGAAAGCAATAGTGGTCAAAGGAACAAAGAATCTTTACGAAATTGTCGCAGATCCAGAAAAAATGAAACAATTGGGTTCACAAGGAATGAAGAAAGTCAAAGAACTTGATGAAAAAAGTCATTGGACCGAACAATCGACTAACGCAATCTTATCGTGGTGCAACGATTTTGATGCACTTCCTGTAAAGAATTTCAGAAAAACTTCTCATCCACTCTCACACCAGATTGATGGAGTGGCATTAAGTAAGGCACGTATTGAAACATACGGATGTCCTCACTGTGTGATGGCTTGTGGTATAGCAATTCGTGATGATGAAGACCATGTCTCCGAACTTGATTACGAGAACGTAGGTATGCTTGGAGCAAACTTAGAAATATTTGACCTTCCCGCTGTCGGAACGTTAAACTATCTCTGTGATGATTATGGACTGGATACGATAAGCACAGGGAGTGTTTTGGGCTTTTATGCAGATGTTATAGAACAAGGACTCTATGCTGGTAAGTTTAAATTTGGGGATTCAAAGGCAGCTAAGGAGCTTATCAAAAAAATAGCCTATAGAGAAGACGTTGGTGACTTCTTAGCAGGAGGAACAAAACGAATGAGCGAAAAAATCAGTAATAACTCAAACGAGTTTGCTATGCAAGTGAAAGGCCTTGAAATCTCAGCTTACAATTGTAAATTCTGCCCTGGAATGGCCTTAGCTTTTGGCACAGCTGGTATTGGAGCGCATCATAAAGAAGCCTGGGTTATTATGTATGAGTTGACTGAAATGGAACGTGGTTCATATGACCCCAAGAAGGCTGAGAAGGTTATTGAACTACAACGAATCCGTGGAGGGCTGTTCGAGGGAATAGTCAGTTGCAGATTTCCTTGGATAGAAGAAGGGTTCGAATTAGAAAATTATCGAGATTATATTAAAGCAACTACTGGCATCACATTTCCTTTCAATGATTTTTGGGAAATTGCAGATAGATATTACGCTTTGATGAGGGCATTCTTTGTTAGAGAATTTAAGGATAAATGGGTTCGTCAAATGGATTATCCTCCTGCATTGTGGTTCAAAGATCCAATTCCTAACGGTAAACTTGCAGGAAAGGTCTTGGATTGGCGGCAATATGATGAACTTTTATCAGCTTACTATGAGTTAAGAGGATGGGATGATCGAGGAATTCCTACTAAAACTGCATTTGAAAAACTAGGAATGGATGATGTCTCAAAGGAGTTATCAGAATATACTGATTTATCACCTTAGTATTTTCGAGGTTAGCCTAGCTTGCAGAAAAATCAGAGTCATTAAAATTGAACTCTAAGAACTCAGAGATGAAACATCGGTAGCGGTAGTAAGAAAAAGAGTAGGAGGGATCTTGATAGCCGCTACCTAGTCTCATTCTGTATCGCGCACATGGGGGAGGGGCAAGTTCATAATTGAACTAAAATGATATGATATTCGCAACTGTAGAAAATAAATCTTTGGGAAATATCATGAAAAAATTGATTTTAATTGCGACATTCGTAATATTCTAGGCTTGAAGATGGGATTTAATACATTATTAGTAACAACTCGGTAAAGGCTTCGAGAGGCTTGATATTGCACCTAAAATTAACTTAACAACTAATAAAAGATAATAACAAAAAAAAAGAACCATCTGAAGTCTTATTGGGAGTTAGAAAGGTTGTCTTAAGGATAGTTAAACACTTTCTGGTTGAATGTAACAATCAATCGAATTTAAGCGCAGAAGCTGTCTTAGGGTAAGGGCTAAGTCCGCTTCATTTAATAGTCTGATTCTATCTGTTAGTTCTGCAAAATTGACCAAATCCGTGCGCAAAATGGATACTGCTTCATCAACACCCTCTTCAGTGATCGTATCGTAACTGTTGATAAAGATTTGGACGGAGGGCGTCTTTTTCTTTTGCTCATAAATTGCTGCCCCTTGCTTCCCTACGTGCCAGTAGAACTTCTCTTTGTCCTCTAATAAGTATTTTACATCCCCGATGTCCTCAACTTGTTGAAAAATTAGGTCTTGAAAGTTCTTTAATACTATCTCGGTGACTTCTGAAATTACCGCTTCTTCAAGAACATCCTTTTTAAACTCCTCTGATAATCGAGCCTCCAGTTCAAATACAGTTTCGGTGAGAACAGTTTCAAATCTCTTACTCTCTACCCCAACCAATAAAACACCGATGACATGAGCACCGTATCTAAAAAC
>JAECRW010000125.1 GCA_016294985.1 Candidatus Sifarchaeum marinoarchaea
GGAATCTATGGAATAGATACACGGCTTTTCACAAGAAAACTACGGAAAAGAGGGGTAATGCTCGGCATTCTTAAGACATATGAATACTCGGAACAAGTTGATTTCGATGCATTAATTGAGGCAGCTCAAAAGGTTCCTGATCCGAACAAAAGAAATCTGGCTGCTGAAGTAAGTACCTCTGAACCGATTGTATACAATCCATCTGCACAAAAACGCGTTGTTTTAATAGACGTAGGCAGTAAATTAGGTATAGTTCAGTGTCTTTTACAGCTTGGCGTATCAGTAATTCAAGTGCCCTGGAATACTCCGTTTGAAAAAATCTGGTCATATCAACCTGATGGCGTGCTCATCAGCAATGGACCTGGGGATCCTTCTATCATGACAGAAACTATCAAAACCGTACGTCATGTTGTTGATGAAGAGATACCCACATTTGGTATTTGTTTTGGAAATCAACTCTTAGCATTAGCACTAGGCGCATCCACATTCAAACTTAAGTATGGTCACAGAGGTGTCAACAAGCCTGTTATTGATCTCGAAACAAAGAAATGTTATATTACTACTCAAAATCACGGTTTTGCCGTCGATCCAGACTCTTTAGAGGGAACTGGATTAAAACTTTGGTTCATTAACGCTGATGATCGCACTGTTGAAGGACTACAACACGAAACTCTCCCCGTGTGTTCATTTCAAGCACATCCAGAAGCTAAGCCAGGACCTTACGATGCGAAATGGCTCTTTCAACGCTTTATAAAGATGATGGAGGTCAAGAGCTAATGCCGAAATTCGATCATATCAAGAAAGTCTTGCTGCTAGGTTCTGGAGCATTAAAAATCGGTGAAGCTGGCGAGTTCGATTATAGCGGCTCTCAAGCTCTCAAAGCCTTGAAAGAAGAAGGTATAGAAACCGTCTTAATCAACCCAAATGTTGCAACTATTCAGACAGATACAAACTTAGCTGGTAAAGTCTATTTACTTCCCGTTTTGCCAAAATATGTCACTGAAGTCATCAAGAAGGAAAGACCAGATGGCATACTTTTAGGTTTTGGAGGACAGACCTCATTAAACTGTGGTGTGCAACTGGCTGAGCAAGGTGTTTTTGATAAATATGATGTTGAAGTGTTAGGCACGCCAATTAAAGGAATTCAAGAAAGTGAGGATAGGGAACTCTTTAGACTTGCGATGGATAGGGCTAACGCACCAGTTCCGAAAAGTCGTGCTGCTAATTCGGTTGCAGAGGCCCTTGCTATAGTTGATGAGATTAGTTTCCCAATTATTGTTCGCCCCGCTTATACACTCGGAGGAAAGGGATCTGGCGTTGCCAGAAATGAATATGAACTTGAACAAATCGCAAAACGTGGACTTTCTCTCTCGCGCATCCACCAAGTGCTAATTGAAGAATACCTGGATCACTGGAAGGAAGTAGAATATGAGGTAATGCGCGATTATGATGATAATTGCATAACAATTTGTAATATGGAAAATTTTGATCCGCTTGGAGTCCATACTGGAGAATCGATAGTAATTGCACCATCACAAACTCTGACAAATAGAGAATATAATATCCTCAGATCTGCGTCTATCAGAGTTATTCGTTCGCTAGGTGTAGTTGGAGAATGTAATGTTCAATTTGGTCTTGACGCAAAATCTGAAGAATATAGAGTAATTGAGGTTAATGCCCGGCTTTCACGTTCATCTGCTCTAGCTTCAAAAGCCACAGGCTATCCTCTCGCTTATATCGCAGCCAAATTAGCTGTAGGATATACACTTCCAGAACTTAAAAATGTGGTTACAGGTATCACAACTGCCTGTTTCGAACCAGCACTAGATTATCTTGTTGTTAAAATTCCACGATGGGATCTACCTAAGTTTGAGCGGGTGGATCGACATATTGGGACTCAGATGAAATCTGTTGGAGAGGTCATGGCCATAGGAAGATGCTTTGAGGAAGGCATACAAAAAGCCATCAGAATGCTTGACATCGGAAAATGGGGAATCATTGGAAATGGAAATGGAACATATTCGTCTGAGGAAGTTATAGAAGACGCTCTTATCCGTCCTACTGATGAGAGACTTTATGTGATAGTTGATGCGTTTAAGCGTGGTTATACTGTTGAAAAGATTTACAAGCTTTCTGGTATTGATCCGTGGTTTCTCTATAAAATCAAGAACATCATCGATCTAGAAGTTTATCTAAGACATCTGGATGTTGAAAATGAAGCTGAGGACACTTTAAGAGAGGTGCTCAAGGAAGCAAAGCGTCTTGGATTTTCAGACCTGCAACTTAGCCTTTGCCTTAATATTTCTGAAAAAGAGGTGCGTTCACTTAGAAGGAAACATAGTATAATTCCTGTGATTAACCAAATTGATACACTTGCTGCAGAATGGCCTGCGCATACAAATTATTTGTATCTAACTTATGGCGGATCAGTGGACGATATTACTGCATCTGATCCAACAAAGAAAAATGTAGTTGTGCTTGGATGTGGAAGTTACAGGATTGGATCTAGTGTAGAATTCGATTGGACCACGATGAACATGGTCTGGGGACTTAAAACGCAAGGATTCGATGAGTCCGTAGTTGTAAACTACAATCCGGAAACCGTGAGTACTGATTTTGACATGAGTGATCGCCTCTACTTTGATGAAATTACCCTTGAAAATGTATTAGAAATTAACGAAAAAGAACATCCAGCTGGCGTTGTCGTGAGTGTAGGCGGTCAAATTCCAAATACCCTCGCTCATAAACTTTGGCAAGAGGGTGTACCTATTCTAGGCACTGCTGCTGAAGATATAGACCGTGCAGAAGATAGGTCTAAATTTAGTGCGCTCTTGGATACTTTAGGCATTATGCAGCCATCTTGGAAAAAATTAACAACTCTTGATGACGCTAAGGAATTTGCTAGAGATGTAAGCTACCCTGTCTTGGTGAGACCTTCGTATGTATTATCTGGTGCGGCAATGAGGGTTGCATTTACTGAAAATGAGTTAATTTCATTCTTGAAACAGGCTTCATCAGTCTCCCAGGAATATCCAGTTGTGATTTCCAAATTCATTCGAAATGCAAAAGAGGTGGAGGTTGACGCGGTCTCAGATGGCAAGGATGTGTTTATTGGTGCTATCATTGAGCACATCGAACGGGCAGGTGTTCATTCTGGCGATGCAACCATGTCTATTCCACCGCTAACTCTGTCAACGGAAATAACTGATAAAATAAAGAAATACACGTTACAGATAGCTAGGGCACTAAGGATTCTGGGACCATTCAATATTCAATATCTGGTGAAGAATGGCGATGTATTGGTAATTGAGTGTAACTTGCGTTCATCTCGTTCAATGCCTTTTGTGTCAAAAGCTAGAGGCGTAAATCTTATGGAAATAAGTGCTGGCGTGCTCCAAGGGAAGACATTAAGGGAATTAAGCGCACTCGATACACCACCGATTGATTTTTATGTAGTTAAAACGCCGCAATTTAGTTTCACACGCTTGACAGATGCAGATCCTATTCTTGGTGTTGAAATGCGGTCTACCGGAGAAGTAGCATGCTTCGGAGAGACCTTTGGTGATGCATTGATAAAAAGTTTAGAAGGTGCTGAGTTTAAACTTCCGATGCCTGATGGAAACGTGTTCATTACTGTAGGTGGTCTTGAACTAAAACAAAAATTAGTCCCTATAGCTAAAAAATTGAAGCAAATGGGTTATAATATTTTAGCTACTGAGGATACTGCAGAATATTTTGAGAAGGCAGGTCTTTCGGACGTGGAAACCCTTTACAAAATCAGTGAACAACATAGAAAACCAAACATTCTTGAATACCTCATAAATCAAAAGATCGACTTAGTTATTAACATTCCACAGTCAACCACCTTAGAAAAGTATTCTTTAATGTTGGAAGACGAATATGCAATGCGAAGAAAAGCAGTAGAATTTGGTATTCCTATATTAACAACAGTCGAGTTATCTGAAGCCTTTGTCGATGCGTTGAGCGAGTTGATGGTGAAAGATGGAACAATACTTTCTCTTAATGAATATCACAGCGATGGAAAGGAAAAAATAAAACCAACCAGATTCCGTGTGATTCAGTAAACTACCTCTCACGCTTAAGCAGTGAGGCTTGTAGCTGTATTTGATCTTGTACAGACTTCTCACTACTATAGGTTCAAGAAATGTAGTATATAGTAAAAAATAAAATCTTTAAAAAATCGACACTAACTAGATAGTCTAGATTTGACTCACTAAATTTTTTCAACTTGTTCAGCTTTAGGTCCTCTATCTCCTTGAACAACCTCGAAAGACACCCTATCACCGTCACTGATGATTGTTCCTTCCTTTATTCCACTGATGTGGACAAAGTAGTCTTTTCCGTCGTCTCCGCTAATAAAGCCGAAGTTTCTCGTTGTATTAAAAAACTTTACAGTTCCTTCTGGCATGTATAAAGCCTCCTATACTTGTCTTAACTTAAAATTCATTAAAAAGACGAAAAAAGCACAAATAGATATATTTAGAACTTCTTAACTTCTTTTATGATTTAAGCAAAATTATAGAATAAGTATTCGTTTTTAAATTTTACGAATTAACAGTAGAAATGATTGAAGAATTAAAAAGGAAGGAGGATAACAATAAATGATAGGTCGAGTTTGGCATGGGTGGACAACACCGGCAAACGCCGACGATTATGAGTCACTTTTGAAGAATGAAATCTTTACCGGGATTAG
>JAECRW010000291.1 GCA_016294985.1 Candidatus Sifarchaeum marinoarchaea
CCAGGACCCTATCGGAGTAATCCCTAACAATGTCCATATCGTGCTCTATAATTAATGTTGAAATATTTTCCCTTCTTATGGCTGATACGATGGTATCCATTACCTTAAATTTATCGGCTGTAGCTACCCCGCTCGTAGGCTCATCCAAGAGAAGAAGCTTGGATTTTAAGGCAAAAGCAATAGCTACGTCCAGAACCTTCATATCCCCTTCCGAAAGATCCTTAGGCGATAAAATGTTCTTATCTGAGATATTGAAGATACCTAAGATCTCAAGCGCTTCATTTGTGATATCAGTATATCTGTCAGCGGGCAAGAATGCCCTTTTTATCTTTCCATATCTTGAAAAGAGAGGAGTTCTTACATTATCCAATACAGTTGCAGCCTCAAAAAGACTCGCTCCTTGGAAACTACGGCCAACTCCTGCCTTAATTCTCTTATAGGCAGAGGCATAGGTTATATCACCACCATCAAAGACTATCTTTCCACTATCAGGCATTAGATAACCACTGATCAAATTGACCAATGTAGTCTTCCCAGCCCCATTGGAGCCAACCAGTGAGACTATTTCACCTTCCTCAATTCCAAAGCTTACATCATCAACGGCCTTAACGTCTCCGAAATATTTCTTCAGATTTTCAGCGATCAGCATCGTAAACTCCCGTAAAGGCGTCTTCTACCCCGTTATTCTGTCAGCCAACTTCTTGAAGCCTCCAGCAATGCCCGTGGGAAGTAAAAGCACTAAGATTATGAGAGTGAGACCAATAATGAACATCCAATACTCGGTAGAGCCCATTGCATATAATTTCAAAAACGTAAAAATCATTGCACCGATGATCGGTCCTTCCAAAATAGCAAAACCACCAAGCAAGGTCATGTAGACGATTTCACCTGAGAAGACCCAGTGAGATACATCGGGTGTTACATGGCCGTTAATAAAACTCCAAAGTGCCCCTCCTAACCCCGTAAACATGCCTGATATTATGAATGCATAAAGCCGATACCTTCGAACACGTATCCCGATTAACTCCGCCCTTAGCTCATTATCCCTTATTGCTTGTAATGCCTTCCCAAAAG
>JAECRW010000126.1 GCA_016294985.1 Candidatus Sifarchaeum marinoarchaea
GAACACCAAATTCAATATCGGAACCAACAGAAACCCTCCTCCTAGCCCTAATAATGCCGCTACAAAGCCTACTCCAATGCCAACCAACACATATAGAATCATCAACAAGTCAGCCAAAAATAATTCCTCCAATATTTGAAAGGCTTTAATGAAGGCTGGCTTTAATAATTTTTTTAAGAATAAATAGAGCTATAAAGACTACAACATTAATAGGAAAAATAGTCGTTTCTATTTCCCATATCTTTATTAATGTAAAGCATTCAACACATGCATCACAGGAGGAATGAGATGAGTTCAGAGCAGCAGGCACAAGAAACCAAGGCTTACAAAAGACTGATAAAAAAATTGACAAAGGAGAATTTATGGATTTACGTCCTTAGGCTGCTTCAAGAAAGACCGATGTATGGGTATGAAATTCGCCAAAAAATTCAGGAAAACTTCGATTTCTCTCCTGCAAGAGTTAGTTGTTATGTTGTATTATATAAGATGGAGAGGGAAGGACTCGTGGACACTTCTTGGCAAGAATCTCCAATGGGAAGACCTGATAGGAAATACTACAATGCAACAGAACTTGGCAAAAAACTGATGCTTAATGCAAAAGAATACTTAGAAAAACTATTAGAAGTTGTTTTTTCAGATAAGGTCCAGGAGAACCTAAAGAGTTAATAGATGTCTCATCTGGCTAATTATCATAGTTGAAAGAAATGGAAATTTTTAACTTGGTGGTAGTCGCACAGGGTATTATAAAATCAACTAAATTCTTTTTCTTGGAATATAGGCTCACCGGATAGGTTTTTCCACGAATAAATTATCCTTTGCATTAACGTAATTTGTGTAAGGATCGTAATGATAATCATACCAAAGTTAAGGCCGTAAGTCAGCATATTGATCCTAAGTATGATTTCTCTCTGTGCATTAAATATGTCAATATAATTGACGGTATTGAAAAGTTCTCTGTGAATTCTATAATTGAAGAATGAGAAGAACGCTATTATAGCAAGCCTTTCTGGTCTTTCAGCGAGACCAATCCCTCCTAGTTTTGCTCCTGCACTTTCTGCCCGAGCCCTAACGTAACTGACAAGCAGCGATCCAAAAATAGCAAGAACGCCCCAAATAGGCTCACAATTTCCTGAAAAAGTTATTGCACCAATAATTACAGCATCGCTATATCTATCAAGAACAGAATCTAGAAAACCGCCTCTGATTGTAACAGTGTGGGTGGTACGGGCAACTAAACCATCAAGAAGATCACATCCGCCCGCAGTCAGTAATGCAACCGCTGCCCATGCAAAATCATGAACTAAAATCAAGTATGCTGTAAGCACCGATAAGGCAAAGGCGATAACGGTAAGATGATTTGGTCTGAGTCCAATTTCTGAAAGAATTTTTGCCAGAGGTTTAAAGACTTTTTCAGTTATTTGCTTAAAACGACCTAACAGAGATGTCCACTCCATTGAGGTGGATGAAAAACATATTTACAGCTAATTGAGATTTTTTTTCTCTTTTATTTTTGCGCGCATAATTATTTGAGGATATATAATAATCTAAAATTCTGACGGTTACACATACCTTATGTTTTTAAAAGCTATCGATTTCAAAGTCGTCTTTAAAAATTCGAAAAAGAAATTGTAAGTATTTTTTAAGTCTACATTGATGAAAATGAAATGTTTTTTTAAGATTTGCATATGAGAACCCTGATTTTGGAAAATCTTAAAGAACGAATGTTTTTTAGACAATTCAAATGTTATATCGCATTTATAAGAAAGAGCGCTTTTGAAAACCTTAGATTGATTGGGTGTATTCCTGAAAAGAGTAGTTATTTCAAAATATGCCAATTTTGGCCGCCTTAGTTGATCTACAACGCCTTTTAGATTATATTTTGAAATTTGGCTATGCATACGTCGCGGACTCTTAAAATCTGCAAAAACCCACCATGCAGCACCAATAATATATCCAGTGTTTGTTTTATTTCCACTCATTCGTTCTACTATTTGACTCCAATATGCTTTCAAGAAATTTACTTGAAAATCTTCTGAAAACTTTCCGTTTCCTCGTTTACCTAATTTGGCATCAGCACCGAATTCGCTTATAAAAATAGGTTTTTCTGAGTTATATTTATGTATATCATCTACTACTTTTCCAAAATCGCTAATTTTTGCAGTATACCAGCCTTGATAGGCGTTAATTGATATGACATCAATGAACGCATAACCCAGGTCTCGCTGATATTTATTCGTTGCATAAGTAGTAAGTCGCGTTGGATCTAATTGCTTCACGTATCTGGTCATTTCGCGAATATATGGAAGAGAAAGAGACGAGCCGGTGTCAAATTCGTTACCAATTGACCAAATAATGATACTTGGATGATTTTTATCACGTTGGATCATTTCTTTCAGCTGCGGTTTAGCCCACTTTTCGATAATTTCAGGATTTGACAAAAATTCAGGGAAAATCTGCCAAGCAGGAATTTCCTCCCACACCAAAAGTCCCAACTCGTCACAAATATCCAAAACAGAGGGATGATTAGGATAGTGAGCCAGACGAACAAAATTAGCACCACTTTCTTTAATCATCTTAAGGTCATTATACTGTATGTCGTAAGGTAAACTATTTCCATAACCGGGATAATCTTCGTGACGAGAGAATCCCTTTAAGAAAATCATTCTGTTGTTAAGATATAGCGCCGCACCTTCGGTCCTAATTTCACGTATCCCAAATCTTTCTACAACTCTATGTACAACAATATTGTCTAAACTAATATCACATATTGCCTTGTATAGAAACGGGCTCTCAGGAGACCAAAGTTCAGGATTACTTACAAGAATAGCTTTTGACCACTGATAGTGATTATTATGGTTAACGGAAAAAGCGAAGGTAGAAGAATAAGTACGAATATCATCAGCTATAATATCAAGTTTGATGTTGCCCTTCAAATCTGAATTAAAATGATTGGAAATCTTGCAAGTCACATTTATGAGTGCGAGATCATTCGGGAACACTTTTGTGGTAATAGAAATATCAGAAATCCATAACCGTGGATGCTTTTCCACAAGGACTTCCCTTGTTAAGCCTCCATAAAACCACCAATCAAAAGATTTGCCGGGAATTTGTTTGTTTTGTAGACTATTGTCTACACGGACTGTGATTGTATTCTCTCGCTTCAGTTGATCGCTTATATCAAAAGAAAAACCGGTATATCCTCCACGATGATACCCAAGATAATGATTGTTTATCCACACATCGCATTTAAGAAATACAGCCAGGAAGTGAATGTACACTACACTATCATTTGTTTGCCAGGATTGAGGGAAAGAAAAGTCGGTACGATACCATCCAAAACCTTTATACCATTCAAGTTCTGGATCTGTGTTCCATGTAGATGGAACGACTACATCTTCCCATGAAGAATCATCATAAGTGGAATCAAACCATTTTTCATTAAGTCCTATGTTGCCTTTATCCGTCTTGAATTTCCAGTCGCTAAGAGTGAGTTTATCATCACCTGCTGGAGAAAACCTTTCTTCATCGATATACGGAAGATAAGACCACACCATTGTAAGAGAACTTATTAACAAAATCAGTAATACAATGAATGTAACAGCCCTATTTTTCAAGTATTTGTAAAGTTCCGCATTCACGAGAAGTTGACCTCGCTGAAAATAGTTCACATTAACCAATGATTGAGATAATTAAAAGATTGTTTAAGAGAGGCGCGTAGGGTTTGTTTCGCCAAATTTATTAAAAAATATCTTATTCTCTTTCTCATTCTCACTTTTAATTGGATATTCGTCTGGATATCCAATTGGAATAATAACTACTGGATTGTATTCTTTTGGTAAATCTAAAAGGGGAACAAGAAAATCCATACGTCCTGGTGTGTAAGTTAACGTGCAAAGACCTTCTTCTTCTGCAGTCAAGACAATGTACGTTATAGCAATCCATGTCGATTCTAGCCAATAGGGCATTGTAGTGTTTCCTGCTACTATAATCAGAAATGGCGCGTCTGTCAAAAATAATTTCTCAGGAGTGATATTTTTTTTAGCAAACCACTCTTTCAACCATCTTGGCGAATCTGTATGGAAATATTTGTCAGCCAATTCACATTCTTGGCGTATTTCTATTTTCAACTGCTCATCGTTGATTATAATGACAGCATACGGGCTTTGATCGGCGCCAGAAGGTGCAAGTAGACCTGCGTTCACGATTGAACATAACTTTTCTATCGCAAACTTATTCTTTTTGAATTTTCTAATACTTCTTCGATGTTTCATTAGGTCTTGAATCAGTCTTATCACGCCCATCAATCATTAAGGCTATTTGACCAATTTTGTAGTTGTATTCTCACTGAGTAGTCTATTAACAATCTTATTACTTTCGTTGCAAGTTCAGTAGGTATTCCAAGGTATACAGCATGATCCTTCGCACGTTCTATTACTTTTTCTTCTACCTTTACATTTCTAACGGGATATTTGTGTTCTTTTTTGTAAAAACCTATCTTCTTAGCAATATCTAATCGTTCTTTAATAAGATCAAATATCTTGAGATCTATATCTCTAATCTCATTACGAAATTCTTCTAGACTCATGAAATAACCCCTTTGATCACTGAAGGAATTAGGCTATACCTTATTGCATGATCTGCCAGAACAATCGCGGTCATAGATTCAACAACGGGTACTGCTCTGGGGACCAAACAAGGATCATGTCTT
>JAECRW010000127.1 GCA_016294985.1 Candidatus Sifarchaeum marinoarchaea
TAGTATCGAAACAATAAAGACGGATCTAAATCTGTTGAAAGAAGTCCGAGAACAAGTTAACCTGAAGATATCTGAACTTGATCGTAGCAACTTTTTACTTCGAAAATATGGCCAGGGAGAACTAATAAAGCGATTTGAGACATTGATTATTGGTGTACGTAGTAAAATTGACAAGGAGCCTCTCGAATCGTTAATTGGACTTAGTCTAGATTTAGATGCGGTAATGAATGAGATTAAGTCAATCGTCATCGAACTTGACAAAGGAGAAAGCGAAAAATTTGAGACATCTCTCAATGAGGCAAGTAAATACTATCCAACGATAAAAGAAGTATTCAATGCACACAAAATGAATTTTGATACCGTGATTTACCCCGTTTCGAGAATATCTGAATTGAAGGCTAAATTACAAACAACTCCATCGCTTAGTGAGGCGAGTAACTTATTTGAAGAGATCAGAAGTTTGGAAGAAGGATGGTCAAAAAAGGTAACTGAAATCCATGAATGGCATAAAACTTTACGGGTGTTCTTAGCTTCTTTTGACCCAACAGCTTCTGAAGGCGAAGTATATCGCCAAATTGAGGACATTAAGAGGTCTATTAAGGAAACATATCCCAAAGATGATATTTCATCTTATCTCTCATGGGCGGCAGAGGAGATTGTGGAAACAATGTTGAGGAAAAAAAAGAAAGAAACAATAGAGAAGGAGGATAATTCATGACATGGGAATCTGAGGAAAAAGAGGTCACTCCCCGTGCCGAGGTCTTTGCTATTGGAATGGGCGAGTGTGGATCAAATCTTGTAGGCGCCTATCTTAAGAAGAGCAAAGAAAAAGCGTTACCTCCTCGCATCCGGGGATATCTTCTTATGAATACTGATCGAGCAGACGTTCAAAAAGTAAGAACTCTATATGATATCCCAAAGAGCCACACACTTCTTTACGGTGAATCCGATACTGGAGTCGGTGGCAAATTTTCAGATGGCTATAATTATATCCACCAGTCTAAAGACATAATATTAGATCAATTAACACAATTAGGTTATGAAGGTGTTTCAGGATTTATTATTTTCACAAGTTTAGGAGGAGGAACTGGTTGTGGAGGTACTCCAGCACTAATTGAAGTGTTGAAACATAGATTTGAAGTTATGGAACAACGAAGGATATTCATTTATGTGATTGGCGTACTTCCATTTAAAAATCAAAGTTCTGAAGCCGTTAATACTGTTTGGGCGCTTACTAAATTATTACGCAACCAGTTACAAGATATTGGTCCTGACTTGATTGTGTTGATAAGCAATCGAGCCATGCTTCAGCGGATTTTGAGTTGGAGGTCTGGAGTTATCGAAGATTTTCTTTCGAAAGAATTAGACATCGATGTTGGCGATATGAGTGATATAGAAAGACTAGTTCCTTCTACCCTAGAAGAAGATAGCGCCATGATGAAGCAACAAGAGCAGACGTTCATTGATTTGGTCAATCCCTTAGCTCTTGAGGTCACAGATTATATGCTAAGTCCAGGTGTAGTTGAATCAGGTAAGCGAGTTTTCCCCACTACCGACTTGGCAGATTATTCGCATAAATTAGATCCGATTATCGTCCCCTGTTTGTATACTGACGTTGGATTCATTCCATCGGCAGGAAATATCCAAAAACAGTTCGAGAGGATCGTCAGTCATACGATCAATGAGTGCTCTTACACCGAAATTGGAAAGGATCCACGCGCTGAGTCGGTGTACTATGTGTTTTCAGCCCCGTCCCAATTAGCTCGTCCAGAATTTGACATGCACCTCAAGGCAGGGCTACAAAAATACGTTCTGCCGGGGGCTGCTATAACTCCTTGCTTTGTTCAGTTTACAGACCAAGAACAGGTCTCAAGTGATGATGCGGCCGAAAAAAAACCAGCAAGCCTTTTAGTATTGCTTGGGCTTCCTAAGATTCCTGAGCTAAAGGACATACTATTCGAATCTAGCCAATTAATCAAACTTCACAGTGGACCGAGTCCTATTAAGCGTGAGTGGTTTAGAAGAAGCAAAGGTACCACAAGAGAGGCCCTTGAGAAGGCCTTAGCGGATCTGAAAGAGTTATTTGGATATTATATGTTTGAAAAAACAGAGGAAATGTCTTCAGGTGAATCGGCTTGAGTGCAGATGAGTTAATTGAAAAACTCTGGACAGTATCCACGATAAATACCGTTCTAATAAATCTACTGCTTAATTCTAAGGTTAACAAAAATCTCCCTCCTCTTCCAGTAGTCAAAAAAATGCTTGAAGGTAGCAAAAAACAAATGGAGAAGGCGTTGTCGGCACCCACAGATTCATTTATTGAATCAGCTATTGCATTAACGAATAAAACGTTGCTACAAATCGATAATCTTATGGGAAAGTTGTATAAGAGCACAAAAGAAGAAAAAGCAGAACACGAAGAAGAATTTCTCTTCTCTGATGAAGGTTTGTTTCAATTAGAAGAGGAAGTTAAGAAGCGACAAGAAGCAGAAGTAAAAACCAAGGAATTTCAAGAATTAATTACTGAACAAGCGTTAGAAGAGCCTGTTGTGGAAGAGGAAAAAGAAAAGCCCATGTTTTCCAATATAAATGATCCAAACGATGAATGGGATTATCTCGAACATTTAAATAGACTTTTTGACACATATAGTCAAAATTCGCATATGCTTCTACCTAGATTTTGGCATACAGTAGCAAGGGAACTCCTCTCTTATGAGAGTGACACCGAAGAGCATAAATTTGCCATTAAAACTCCTGCTGAAACTATATATCGTCTTATTCGCACGTTTCTTAGTGAAGCACCGTTTGCACGCCTTATGCAGGATATGAAGCAAAAACATAACGATTCAGACCTCTCGTTGAGTTATTTGGATTCAGTCAAAGAGAAGATCAATGATTATTACATGCGCGTAGAAGATGATTTAAAAAACGAAACAGATTCTGATAAGGTTATTGTAAAGGCCGAACATGAACTGGAAATTTTCGACATGGGTACAGCAAACCTCGAAAAGCGATTATTGAAATACGTTCGTGATGTCTGTAACAGTTTGTTAACTCAGGCAAAAACTATGTCTCATCGAAATGAGTTAGAAAGTATCATATATGCTGAAGCAACAATCATGCTCTCACGATTAAATGGTGCCATGATCGCAACTCCGCAAATAGAATTTCTGTTAAGAGCAATGAAGCCTTGATCGTCCAAAACTCTGAAGTTATTCACATTTTTTCGATTTAGAAGTCATTTTTAGCATTTTTTTATGGAACCATCGATGAGTTTTAGTAGAGTTTTGACCATATAAGTGAGAAACAACGACTTCTTAATAGTCACACTGATTCAAAATGCTAAAATAATAGAAAACTCCATTCTAAAACTGAAGGGGTGGTTTTTATTACTAAGGCAGTTGTAGATCAATTGGAAAAGTTTTTCAAGCCTAAAGCTGTAGCTGTTATTGGTGTTTCACAAAATCAGGCCAAGATTGGTCATATTGTTTTCAAGAGCCTGCTTGAATCGCAATACAGTGGAAAGATCTATCCTGTAAACCCAAAAGGGGGACTCATTCTTGACCATGAGGTTTACCCATCGATACTTGATTGTCCTGATGATACCGAATTAGCGGTGATAACTATTGCGGCAAAGTATACGCCTCAAGTTCTTCAGGATTGTGCAAAAAAACATATTCACAATGTAGTTATAATTAGTGGTGGATTTAAAGAACTTGGGAAAGAAGGGGAATCTCTCGAATCCCAAATCGTTGAAATTGCACAGCGAAACGGCATACGTATAATAGGTCCAAATTGTATTGGAGTTTATGATGCAAAAACTAAAGTTGAAACCTTTTTCCAAACACATGATCGCATGATTCGGCCCTCATACGGCCCAATTTCTTTTTTGACTCAAAGTGGAACGTATGGTGCAAGTTTTTTAGAATTACTTGATGGAGATGGCCTAGGAGTAAGCAAATTTGTTTCTTATGGAAATAAAGCTGATGTTAATGAAGCTGATATGATTCAATATCTTGCAGAAGATCAAGACACAAAAGTTATTGCAAT
The DNA here is from genome assembly GCA_016294985.1 of Candidatus Sifarchaeum marinoarchaea. Lineage (GTDB taxonomy): Archaea > Asgardarchaeota > Sifarchaeia > Borrarchaeales > Borrarchaeaceae > Borrarchaeum > Borrarchaeum marinoarchaea. The sequence continues at coordinate 4,051 of JAECRW010000127.1, forward strand.
CTATCTTGAAGCTATAGGACGAGGTCAAGGAAGAGGTTTTTTTGAAGTGGCAAAAAAAGTCATCCGTAAGAAGCCAATTGTCATTTACAAAACAGGGAGGACTGCAGAAGGAACTAAGGCTGCAAAAAGCCATACGGGTCATTTAAGCAGTCAAGCAATCGTTTACAATGGAGTTTTTAAGCAAACAGGAATTCTTTCAGTTAAAAACTTTGATGAGCTTCTTGTGGTGAGTAAAGCTCTAGCGTTTCAACCACTTCCCAAAGGAAATAGATGCGCATTTGTTTCTAATGGTATAGGTCCAGTAATTGCTATGATTGATGAGGCTGTGAAAAATAAACTTGAAGTTGCAAATTTACAAGAAAATACAAAAGAACATTTACGAGAGAATTTTCCAATTTTCTACGTTGTTGAAAACCCAGTCGATGTTACTGGATCTGCCACCTCCAAAGATTATGAAATTGCAATAGAAGCGTTTCTTGTTGATTCCAATGTTGATATTGTATGTCCGTGGTTCGTTTTCCAAGACAAACCTTTGGACGAAAATATAATCAATGTACTCGATAAACTGAACAAGATAAATGAAAAACCAATACTAGTCGGAGCCCATGGTGGTCCTTATACGAAGAAA
>JAECRW010000128.1 GCA_016294985.1 Candidatus Sifarchaeum marinoarchaea
AATCCGTCATAAGAAGCCATGATGGCTTCATATTCTTTTAAGTTTGATTCTAGTTTGTCATGAGGAGCACAGAGATGAGATAGATGTATTAAGTATGTTTTTTTGGGTTTCACACTTTCTATAAACTTTAAAATCTCTGGGAAAATCATATGATTGTTTTTGAATAGATTATATTTCTCCATATCTTTCATCATAGTCTTGTTAAACCGTTTTATTGTATCATACTGATTATCAATAAAACAGTCCACAATGAGAATATCTGGACTTTTCGGATTAGTGATAAGTTCAAGACTTTTATTGGGAATATTAAGACCAGTATCTCCCGTTATAACTAATTTTTTATCATTTTTTTCAATTACATAACCCACTGGCTTCGTGGGGCTTGCTTCGTGCAAGACGGGGAATGCAATAAATTGAGCTCCGCCATATTCGATGGGATGGAAAGGTAGGATATTCGTCGATCTATATCGAATAGATTTCATGATTCCACCTGAAGAAAGGATGTAATTGAGAGTTTCTTCTGTTCCAAAAATCTCTACTGCAGGTATACGCGTGCGATAGAAATCACCAAAACCGCTTTGGTGATCATAATGGCCGTGAGTCCAAAAAATAGCATCTATTCTGTCAATTTCGTGTTTTATGAGTTGAGATCTTAGATCAGGTCCAGTATCTATCAGTATGATCTTATTAGTGTCAAGAATTTCAATTAAAATCCCAAAACGAGTTCTTGAAAATGGTGGTTTTCCTCTCTTTCTTGCAGTTTCACAGGTTTCGCAGTGACAGTCCCATTTTGGCGTTCCAACACTGTCCCCTGAGCCTAGAATTGTTATTTTTAGTGACACTATTGAAAACAACCTCATTTCATTAGTTAAGTGCACAGCAAATTCATTTAGTCATTTGAGTGAAGAAGTACTCAATGAGATTTGCCAACGTAACAGATTCTTGAGACCCAATATTCATGTCTCTCACTGTAACTTCTAATTTCTTGGCTTCTTTTTCACCGATAATTATTACATACGGGATATTTAACTTGTCTGCAAATTTTAATCCCGCTACTATCCCTTTTTCTTCAAGATTCAAAAGAACAGGAAAACCAGCACGTCTTAAGCTTATTGTAGTTTGAATTGCGATATTTCTTTCTTCTTGAGTTATATATAGAACTAATATCCTAATTTCGGGGCTTGGAAACTCATAGTTTTGTTTTTCAAGTGCGAGATGACATCTATCAATACCAATTGCATAGCCAGTAGCAGGAACATCCTTTCCGCCAAATTCCGAAATTAATGTATCATATCGTCCACCGCCACCCAATGCGGACTCATCCAATTCTGGAACAAACGCTTCAAAGACACTGGATGTATAATAGTCAATTCCTCGTACAATTCCTAAATCGATTGATATTTGTCCAGTGTATGGATATCCATCAAGTACTTTGACAATTGCACGCAGATTCTCAATTGCGGTCTCTACATCTTGGCTTTCGACCAATTCAAGGAGTTGGTCAGTAACATCTATTCCACCCTTAAGATGTGGTAATAGACGGAATGCCTCCTTTAACTTATCTTGAAGGGATAGCACCTCAAGTTCATGCTCTAAAGCGTCAAGATTTCCCTTATCAATGTTTTTTCGCAATTCTGCGGCATCGGAAAGACTTATGCCTGCTTCCTTCACCAATGCTTTAAACACTCCGACATGTCCCAGATTAATCCTAACATCTTTTAGACCAATATTCTGAAGTGCTTCAATAAGTATAGCAATAACTTCCGCATCAGCCTCAGGTGTATTAACTCCAATTAATTCTACTCCCGCTTGCCAGAATTCCCTTTGTCGTCCACTTTGAGGTTCTTCATATCTGAATTGAGGTCCAATATAAAAGAGCTTTATTGGTTTTGAATAATGTTGCATTTTGGTAGCAACAACTCGGCATACAGGATTGGTGTTTTCTGGACGTAACGCTAGTAAACGTCCCCCTTTATCTTCAAAAGCAAACATGCTTTCAATTAGTTCATCACCAGTACCAAGTTTAAGAGCATCAAAGTATTCGAAGGTTGGAGTTCTTATCTCAGCATACCCCCAGCGCGTAAATGTGTTTCTAAACCTCTCTTCGATAAGCACTCGTTCCGCACACTTTTCAGGTAGAAAATCCAATGTACCTCGTGGCGTCTGGTATTTCATAAACTTCGCCTTTAAATTCTTAAATCCTTGATGCTTTCAAGTAAACACCAGTCCGTCTTTAAATCTTTTTATTCAAAGCATGTTAAAGACAAAAGAGGTGAATGTCAATGCCTATTCAAATCGGGGTTATTGGTGCGGGAGGAGAAATATCAGATGATGTTAAAATTCAAGCAGAAGAAGTGGGGAGACTCATAGCTAAAAAGAACGGCGTCCTTATCAACGGTGGTCTGGGTGGAGTCATGGAATACACCGCCAAGGGTGCTAAGGGAAAAAATGGTTTAACTGTTGGAATTCTTCAATCTGACAATAAAAGCGACGCAAATCAATATATCGACATTGTGATTCCAACCCATATGGGATATAGTCGTAACACCATAGTTGTATTGGCTAGCGATTCTCTTATTGCAATAAATGGATCAACGGGCACACTTAGCGAGATCGCTATGGCAATGAATTACAAAATACCTGTAATAGTACTAAAAGGAAGTGGTGGTGTCGCAGATATGTTTAGTGAGATACATGAGAGTGATCGGGCATTACCATGGTCAAAGGATAAAATCAAGATAGCAAATACTCCAGAAGAAGCAGTCGATTTAGCAATGAAATCAATAAAAAGAAAAAGAGAGTGAGCTTTGTTTAATTCTTTTCTTCAGTTAGTTCTTTGGCTTTAGAGATAGCTTCTGTGAGTGAGTTACTTGCATCATTTAGCTCTTGAATTGCTCGTTTGATTAGTATTTGTCCTTCTTCTGTTAACTCTGTCTCATTCATTAATTGAGCAAGCTCCTGAATTGTTTTGGCGTATTGTCCTAAATCATCAACCTTACTCGTTAAAGAAGTAAGGGTTTCTTTAAGATCCTCAAATTGTTTTCTCTCAGATTCATAGTCAGCTATGGCAGTGGGCATGGTTTCATTTGTTTTTGAAATGAGTTCTTCAAACACTTTGAGTAATGCTGGAATAAGTTCATAGTCTTCCTTCTCTCTAGAAATTGTACATTTGTTAAGAATATTAGAAGCCAAGTCAGTCATGCCTGCAATGAACCCTTGAAATACATTGGGAAGTGTAATTCCTGCTATCCGCTCTTTTAATTCTTCCAATGCGTCTTTACGTGCGTTGATTGATTTCTCGGTTTCTTCAGCTTTACTGACTTTCCCTGCGACTAAAGAAAAGGGACCTAAGGTCTGTGTTTGGATATTACCTACGATATCTTTAAACGATAAAGAGATGCGGATCTTAAATTCTTGATCAGCGAAAGTTTCATCTTCTGGAATCGTTAATTCAAGATTTTTCTCAACTTCGTCACCAGGTTTCATTTCTGCAACAAAGTCCTTAGTAGATCCAATTACCCGAAGTTCTTTTGGAATGTCCATCGAGTAAGAAACATCTTGAGCATTGCCTTCGCCAGTATTCCTCAATTTGAAATTCGCCATGAATTCCTGTCCCAGAACTAAATCTTTTGGTATTTCGACAATACTCTTGATATCAGGAAACGCGATCGATTTGCTAAGTCGTTGTTCTACATGCATTAATGATTTATTTATTAGTTCCATAAATTCCTCTGCATCTTTTATTCTTGGTAATAAACTTAAGCACGTTTGCTTCGCTGAATTAAATGTCCGTGGATTTATTTCATTAATTGATTGAACTAATGATTCAGGGACTTCAATCATCTGACCTGCACCCAGAATACTTCGCCCAAAATTGATCTTTGCTTTCATTGACTCAATTGTTGATAGGTCAAAGTCGTCTGCTAAAAACCTCATTAAACTGGCGATAGTTAACATACCAGTACCGCTGTCCACGTCTTCCCAGATTATATATTCATTTGCGGCTTTAATCAAGTGCTCTGCGGCCTGTAAAATCGCTTTATTTGCCATCTCTTGATTTTTAAGAACTTCATGCGCAATAGTATACGCAGTTGCTAGTTGTGAAGCAGCATTTTTCAAAGATTTTGACTCAACAAATCTTTCTGAATTTTTCCATAGAAGATCGATAGCTCGTTTTGCAGCCTGATTGGCTTCTTCAGGAGAACCCTTTTTGCGTATCTCGTCTAAAACTTGAAGGGCCTCTTTTACAGCTTGATTCATCGGAAGATTATCTAACCTTTCGAATAATTCTAGCATAAAATCTTCAGATTCCACAAAATCACCCTAAAAATATACATTATTATATTTCTATGAGCAACCACAAACATATTTTTTACCATTCCTTTCATAAAAAATCTTGCGTAAATCTTCACAAGATTTTTTAGGTTGAATATCGTAGTTTAAAAGAAATGGACTTCATAATCTTTGAATCACAGGGAAATTGAAACAGAAAACGCATTGTAACATGAGGGTATCCCTTGATACATAGTATATACCTCATCATCGCAAGCAGCGGTTTGTGTGTTCTCTCACGTCGTTATGGAGAGATTACTTTCGATGAGGATTTAATAGCGGGTTTTCTGACAGCTTTAAAGGATTTTACAACAGAGGTTACTGCA
>JAECRW010000019.1 GCA_016294985.1 Candidatus Sifarchaeum marinoarchaea
TTTAAATCCATTGTGTGTTCTTGCTCCACTTTTTTCATTTCGATATTATTTGTTTTAAAAAACAAACATGTTCTGTGTAAGGAAAATACGTTCTCTGTTAAGCTCTCAGTTATAACTTCACGCCTTGTATAACTTTGATGTCGTTTAATTTTAAAAAATGAGAATTGTTCTAAAAACATTAAAATACAACGAAGTAGTGCCTAATTTAAGATGAATCGAGTGATCTAGATATGAGTATTATTGAGTTTCGCAATGCTGTAGACATGATAGCTGGACTAGGGAAAACCCATGTTAGTTTACTACAAAATCAAACTAGGCTTGGTGAATTACACTTAGAAGAGTATCTTCAGAAAAGATGTTTTATTGAGGCGTATGATGCTGCCTATAAGTATTATCAAAAACATGGGATCGAACAATTGAAGCAAGCAGTTGATTTTGCTCTGAAAGTCGCTAGAGAAGTCCCACTTGAAAAAAAACGTGTAACCGTTGGAGAATTTATAGAATTCGTTGATTTTCTCTCAGAATTTCCTCGTGAAGTTATTAGCAAATTACATGAAGGAGTAAAAACAGGTGGAATTGACTTCGATCGCTGGTTAGAATTGCGAAATGACAAAAGTCCATATCAGGAGGCTTGGCTTTTCATTTCAGAATATGGAAAACCTTCATTTCAGACTTGCTGTTCAATGGTATTACAAGCTGATGCAACAGAAAAAGAAGATAGAATTTTGCATCTTTCCGATAAAATGAAGTTACGGGAGTCTCTGGTGTTAGATCGTTTCAGAAAAATGGTAGAAAAAACCTCACCAAAATCCAAAGAAGTATTAGAAGAAAATAATGAATCACAAGTTGTAAAAGAACCATTAGACAAAAGTAATGAAGCAGAAGTTGGAATGGAAGAAATTTCATGTAATCAAGCTGAAATAGAGCAAATTAATAACGCTAATTTAGAAGAAACGGAAGCTGCAAAAGAATCCAAAACTGAAAAAAAGGGAAGATTTAGAAAGCTCTTTAGTCGCAAAAAGTGACATAGAAGTGAAGTGGGGAGAGGAATGTCCGCAGATGACTATTTTAAAAGAGGATATGAGTATTTCGAACAAAACCAATACCAAAAAGCAATAAACGAATACGAAAAGGCTCTAAAAGTAGATCCAAATCATTACAAAGTCTGGTATAATATGGGTGTTGCTTATGGTATGTTTGGTGAGCACAATAAAGCAATTGAGTGCTTTCAAAAAGTTATAGAAATTAATCCTAAGTTAGCAGAAGCATGGTACGCTATGGCAGTTGCTTATGGTACACTAGAAGATCATAAAAAGGTAATCGAAAGTTGTGAAAAAGTAATAGAACTCAACCCTAGACATGAGAGGGCATGGTATAACATGGCTATTGCTTACGGAATATTAGGCAACCATGATCAAGAAATTAAATGTTTTGAGAAGGCATTGGAAATAGATCCAAATGATGAATTTGCGAAAAAGAAATTAGAAGAGGCCAAGAAAAGGTATTCACGCTATTCTGAAGAAAAGAGGAAGTAGTTTACAAAAAATATGCAGTGCTCTTGAACAACCATTCAATTGGCATAAAAAAAAGTTTTTGTTGAATTTAATCTCTCTTGGTGTTTTTCCTTTCAGATTGAATGTAGGCGATATAATTGTCTACGATTATTGAAGGTTTAAATATGAGAATAAACTAATATTTTATTTATATCGAATAAGTAAACTCCAGGAGGGTTGAGATTGGAGACGAACGCGTCAATAGTTGGTGTTGGATGCACTAAATTTGGAAATGTGTTGGACACACCCGAATTACAAGACAAAACTTTCCATGAACTGATTGCAGAAGCAGCATTTGAGGCAATGGATGATGCTGGAATGACGGGGAAAGACATAGATGCATTCTACGTCGGAAGTATGTTGAGTCATACCTCCCGTGTGTATAGCCATCATACGCAACTGTGCGATTGGCTAGGCTTACAGCTTAAACCCGGTTTGCATTTTGCAACTGCGTGCTCCACTATGAATACAGGTATAGGGCTTGCAGCAATGTCTTCGCTTTCAGGAAAGTATAAAAACGTCCTTGTTGTTGGAGCAGAGACACTTATGTCGTATCCAGATGATAATCCAGTCAAGAGGAAAGCGGTGGACCCTGTAGATCTGTGGTATTGGACAGATTTTGGCGTTGACCAGATGTATGCATATCATCATTGCTATGACATCGCAACAGCCTATGGTGCAATACCCACAATGGGTTATGCAAAAAAGTATGGTTTGAGCGATGAGAAGATGGATGAAGTAATGTACAATGTGCACAAAGCAGTAAGAAGACATTCCTCTCTGAATCCAAAGGCATTTGTTACAGAGGATTTACAGGAATCCGCAAGATTAAAAGATTTCAGAGATCCACTAAAATTCTGGCAGTCGCATAACAATCCCTATTTTGCATATCCAACGAGGCTGCTAAGTGCGTTAAATACTGTTGATGGAGCTGCCGCGTTCATAGTAACGCGTCCTGAAGAGGCTAAAAAATACCATGAACAACCAATAGACATAGTAGGATTCCATTGGGCAGTAAGCAACTATCCTTGGTACGGAAAGGACCCAACAGACTGGGCGATAGACAAAACTTCCTTTGCAAATGCATACAAAATGGCAGGCGTAACAGGAAAGGATCTAGACTATTTGTATGTGCACGATTGCATGCAAATCTATCAATTAATACTTCCCGAGATAGCAGGCTACTTTGAAGAAGGAGAAGCATGGCAGGCAGCAATGGAAGGGAGGATAATGTTCGATGGTGACAAACCGTTGAATACATCTGGAGGAAGACATGGAAAAGGTCATGCATTTGGAGCATCCCCTGGCTCGGAAACCTATGAAATCGTTAAACAAATGAGAGGCGAAGCAGATAAGAGGCAGGTAAAGAAGGAAATTGAGATAGCAGCACAACATAATCATGGCTATGGAATGCATTCGGCTGTAACAATATTCAAAAAGAGGTGATCAGAATGGTACAAAAAGTTGCAAAAAGATTTTATGACAGTTTGGTAGCAGGCACAATACTCGCTGCACAATGTAACGATTGTGGAAATTGGACGTTTCCTCCTGTTACAGCTTGCCGAGAATGCGGAAGTAGAAACATTGAAATGAAAGAAATAAGCGGAGAAGGAACGGTATATTTCTATTCAACAAGCATCTTGCCGCCAAAGAAGTTTGCAGAATACTCGCCTTATGCATACGGACTCATTGAGCTTAAAGAAGGGCCAGCCTTTATGACTATGGTTGAAGGATTGGATGCTTCAACACCAGAAAAGATTGCAGAAGGAAATAAAAGATTGCCTTTGCCAGTTAAAGCAGAAGTCATAGAAAGAGCGGGAATGAATGTAGTATGCTTTAGGATTAGTGAATAGTCTGCGAAGAAATCAGTAACATGTAGAGCTTTTCAAAAGTGGTGAGCAGTAATGGAAGTTGAAAAGAAGTTCCTAGAGATCGTTATGGACATATTTAGGGCAAATCCTGAAACACTTACAGACGATACGAAATTTATAGATGATTTACACGCTAAGTCCATTGATACCATCGCATTGATTGCAGCAACGGAGAACACATTTGGTATAAGAGTCCCATCACAGGATGCACGTAAGAACCAAACTATAGGACAAGCCATTGAGTACATAAAGAAGAAATTAAGCGAAAAAGCTTAATTTTTTCCTCTTTAATTTTTTCAACCTTTTTTGATATCAGATTATTTTTGATAACAGGTGGTAAGATGGTTATAAAAGATATTCTTAGAAGGGCTGAAGGGCTTCAGAAGAGGATAATATTTCCAGAAGGGAGCGACAAGCGCATTATCAAAGCTGCGAAACTGACAGCAGAAAATAATACAATAATACCCATCCTTGTTGGAGATGAACGCATAATAGGACAAAAAGCAAATGAGCTTGGTGTTAAACTAGATAATTTCGAAATAATTGAACCGTCTACAAGCTCAAAACTAGAACAATACGTTTCTCTTTATTCAGAATTATCGAAAATCCCAGAAAGAACGTCTAAACAGATAATTCAGCAATCTATATTTTACTCCGCAATGGCATTAAAGTCTAGCTACGCGGACGGTATGATTGGAGGACTCGTTTATACTTCTGGAGACTTTATAGCAGTATGCAATGGCGTGATAGGACTTAGGAAAGAAATCAAAGTTCCCTCAAGTTTCTTTATAATGGAAATCCCAAGCCATGAAGGAGGAGAAAATGGTTTTCTACTTTACGCCGATGCTTCTGTGAATCCAAATCCAACTGCTGAAGAACTTGCAGATATTGCAATTTCTACTGGTCATAGTGCAAAAATGCTCTTAGGTTGGGAACCAAGGGTCGCAATGCTTTCTTTCTCTACTAAGGGAAGTGCTGACCATCCTGATGTCACAAAAGTTGTTGATGCCGTTAAATTAGCACATAAAAAAGCCAAGGATATGAAAATAGGGGGAGAATTTCAAGCAGACACAGCTCTTGTTCTTTCTACGGCAAAAAGAAAAATAAAAGCAGATGATATTGGAGATGTTGCAGGTCGAGCAAATATCCTTATCTTTCCTGACTTGGACGCAGGGAATATCGCGTATAAACTCACACAGATCCTTGCTAAGGCTAATGCGTACGGCCCTATTTTACAAGGTTTCGCAAAACCATTGAGTGACCTTTCTAGAGGTGCAACAGTTGAAGATATTGTTGGTGTTATCGCGATAGTTAGTGTAATCGCGGATAGGTGGGACGCATGAAAATTCTGGTTTTAAATTGTGGAAGCAGTTCAATAAAATACAAACTCTTTGAAAACGAAAATCCTCTTACTTCAGGCTTGATTGAAAAAATCGGCGAAAAGGACTCTCCCATACAAAATTACGCTCAAGGAATAGAACGCTTGGTAAGCCAGCTCTTAGAAAGCGGCAAAATCGAATCTCTCTCTGAAATCGATGCTGTTGGTCATAGAGTGGTTCACGGTGGAGAATTATCTGAATCTTCAATTATAGACGAGAGCGTGATTGAAAAAATCAAAAACTATTGCGAGCTTGCACCCCTTCACAATCCAGTTAACTTAAAAGGTATAATGGAGATGCAAAAGAGGCTTCCAGACGTCCCTCATGTTGCTGTTTTTGATACTGCCTTTCATCAGACAATGCCAGCCTACGCTTTTCTTTATGGACTTCCATATGAATATTACGAAAAAGAAGGAATTAGAAGATACGGATTTCATGGAACGTCTCATGATTATGTTGCTGAAAAGGCAGCAAAGTTGCTTAACAAACCGCTGAGCGAATTAAATCTTATAACATGCCATCTCGGTGCAGGATGCAGTATGGCTGCGATAAAAAACGGAAAAGTAATTGATACAAGCATGGGCTTGACTCCACTGGAGGGCCTTATCATGGGTACGAGGAGTGGCGATATAGACGCGGGTGTAGTTATATACTTTGCAAATCAGAAAAAAATGACTTTTAGTGAAATAGATGAACTCCTAAACAAAAGAAGCGGGCTTGCTGGCATCTCTGGTGTCGGAAAAGATATACGGGTCATAATAGAGGAGGACAAAAGAGGAAGCAAAAGATCTAGGCTCGCAATCGAGATGTTTTGCTATAGATTAAAAAAATATTTCGGGGCATACGCGGCAGCGCTTGACAGGGTAGATGCAATCGTTTTTACTGCTGGAATAGGTGAACATCGTCCTTTGGTGAGAAGCCTTTCTACGGACATAAAGATTCTTGGCATAGAGATTGATGAAAACAAGAACAAACAAATGGTCGGAAGAGATGGAATAATAAGCTCAGATAATTCTAAAATAAAGGTTCTTGTTATAGGTACTGATGAAGAGAAAAAAATAGCAATAGAGACTGTGAGGTTGGTTATTCAGTGATAGAGGGCATAGGCATAGATGTGATTGAATTAGGAAAAGTAAAGCAGCATTCTAAAAATAAGGCATTCATTGACAAGGTTTTCACCCAGAACGAACTTGCATATTTTAAAACAAAAAAGAATCCTATTCCTCACATTGCAACCACATTTGCAGCCAAGGAAGCTGTTTTCAAAGCTCTTGGTACAGGATGGGGCGATGGAAAAGAAATAGAAATCACAAGGGATGAGGATAACAGACCTTATGTTATCTTAAAAGGAAATCTGGAAGAATCTGCTAAAAATAAAAACATACTCATAAGTCTCTCTTACACTGATAGTGTTGCGGTTGCTATTGCGCTGATTGAAAGTAAAAACAAATTATAACCAGATAAAGTCCAAGAATTTCAAAGTGCTTTGAACCCTAATTTTAAAGCGAACTTTGGAGAGATCTTGAAAAGATCACGGATAGAAAACTCACTCCTAATAAAGCGTAATCCCAATTCTGGGTATTCATTGAACCTTTTTTGTATAGGATATAAGCGAATTCCAGTCATCATTGCTAAATTTTGCTGCTGCTTTGTTTGCTATAAGAGGTCGTGAAAAAAATTTCCCAAATCGTTCTTTCCATTCCTTTTGATATCGTTTTAAAGTCTTTTCTATGACTTCCGATCGAATGGCCTGAGCTGCAACATTTCCTGCGATTTTCCAATTTCAATGCAAAAACGAATCCCTTCGCCTAATAGGGGCGAAATCAAGGCTGCAGCATCACCGACTACTAGCAATTGGTTAAAGTACGTTTTCTTAAGTGGGCTGGTGCAGGGAAGCGTGGCATAATGAAATTCGATAGGTTGGGCATCTTTCAATTTCTTAGATGCGATTTTGCTGATTCCAGCGCAGAAGATAGTCCTGCAGGTCCGGCGCTGGTGACAATAACGTCATAGTCTTCATCAATCATCCTATGCACCTCAGGTGAGAAATGATTGGAGACAGGTAGTTTTTACAAGTTGAAGATTTTTTCAGCATTTTTATGTGATAAACGTTCTAAAAGACTTTTTTCAACCCCAAGAGCTTTCAAACTATCGATCGTCTTTGCAACACTCGCAATATCGCATTTTCTAAAACCGTTATCACTATTTAATACTAGATCGTTATCACCAGAATATTGAATAACCAACTCAGAAGCGCGCTCTGGTGTTAACATATTATATTGTACACTGAGACCAATGTTATATCCTGATTTATCTACAATAGAAATCGACTCAGCATTGACGTGATCTATAATAACCAGTTCGGGATTGATTCGTGTCTTATTAATCAAAGGTAAAGTTTTTTCGGTAATTTCGATCTTGTTATCACCAGGAGTATGGACTATTATAGGAAAATCGTGTTCTTTCGCTACTTCTATTTGTGTTCTTAAAACTTCAAGTTCCTTTATTGAGCCAGTTTGTAAACCAGTTTCTCCAAATGCAACTACCAAATTGTGTTCAGTTAAGGATTTCATAGATTCAATAACCATTTCATAGCTGGTTTTTGGAATGGAACGGGGATGAATCCCGACAGCTACATGGAGAGCTAACCCTACCTTTTTGGCTTGCGGTACATCGAAATCGATCATTCTTCTGAACAAATCGACAAAAGTTTGCTGATACTTTGGTTCTACAGGATAAAATGCACACGTAATTGCGCGAGTTATTCCATTAGAAACCATATATCTCAATTTATCTTCGCTCATGCCGTCAGCGTGAATATGGGTATCAATATACATAATGTTCACTGTTATTGCATTAAAAAAGGTGAAAGCAAACACTATCTCTTCATGAATCTTTTCCTTAGAATATCTATACGTTTTTCTTCTTTGGTTAAATTAGGGTATCTTTTTCTTATCAGCATTAATTGGATCTTAACAAAAAAATCGGCAAGTTCACAAGCCATCTTAACTGGATCTACATTTAATTCTTTGATACGTCTGAGATCTTCTTTAATTTGTTGAATTCTACGCTCACTTGGTAAATTCATAGATTTAACTATGCATTTTCTTCTAAAAAACCTTTTCGAAGGATAATCCGTGTATCAGAAATTCGATGTCGTTTCGTCTTAAATTTTCTTTTGCATATTATGCGTGCCTTCCATATACCTCCATTGCAGCTGCTACAGCAGATCCTGGCTTTGTTTTGAAACCAAGGGAAGAGAGTGTTTGTTCTAAAGCGGCTAGCGTGGGTAGTACATAAAACTGTGACGCTGTTATACCCATATGTCCAATTCTAATACCTTCAATGCCAATTAGATTTTTCATAAGTGAAACCATGATATTGAACTTTTCTTCAATAAATCGTCTAACCTCGATTTCACTTATTCCATCGGGTAATAGTAATGCGGAGACGGTATCCGAAGCGACTTCTTCTTTAGGTAAACATTTTAAACCAAGCGCTCGGATTCCTTCACGTACTGCTTTACCTGAAATTTTATGTCTCTTATATCTATTCTCAAGTCCCTCTTCTAGTGCTAATTCAACAGCTCTTCTAAGTGCAAGTACTACTGAAGTTGGCACAGACCCAGGAAATGGATGTCCTATTTCTGTCAATTCTTCAATATACTCTTCCCATACATTTAGATTCATATACCGGCCTCTAATGGGATGTTTTCTGTTTCTAGCGACTTCCCATGCTTTCTCACTGATCATTACTGGAGTAACGCCCATAATGCTACCTAGTGCTTTACTTGCATAACCTACACATATGTCAATATTCCAATCATCACATCGAAGTTCCATTCCTCCAAAGGATGAAATTGCATCAACGGCATATAATATCCCCTTATTTTTCGCTATTTCACCTACTTCTTTCACTGGATTTACCACAGCAGTTGATGTTTCATTATGAACCAGGTAAATTGCTTTAACATCCTCTTCTTCACACATTTCTTCTATCGAATTCACATCAGCAGCTTCTCCATAATTCTTTCTTATGATGACTGGTATCCTTTCATATAATTCAACTACCTGCCCGTATAATTCTCCAAAAAACCCATTATATATTACAATTGCTTTTTCGCCTGGTTCAATTAAGTTTGCAACGGACAGTTCTAAGCCTAAGCCTCCAGGACCAGCAAGAATAATAACTGATTGTTTGGTGTTAAAGATTTTTTTAAGCTGTTGGCAAGTATCTTCATAGATTTCACCCCATTCACGTCCATAATGGGGCATGACTGGTTGCGATAATACATTTAAAACTTCAGGATAAGCCTCCGATGGACCCGGAATCCTTAAAACTTTTCGTTTACGCATAGCACGTGTCTCCTCTTGTCTCAATTTTTAATTAAAGATAATGTAAGCTCAATCTCTGTGATCTTTATAAACATTAGTATACAGCTCAATAAAATAGCACCCCAATGTCCTGTGTCAATATAGTCGTCAATTTTAATCTTCGTAAACCAAATAAAGATTCACCATTAGAAGCTGTATGATATCACCCTGAGTCAATTTCAACGAAAGAAGGAGCAGATATCATAAAAAACTTTCAACGATCATTCTTTAAAGGACAGAAGAAACAAAGGCACATAATCTCACAATATCAACCATCTTTCACCTTTGTGTAAACGATATAGTTTTCACAGTTTTAACGCATCCATCAACTTCAAGAGTTGATCATAAACCTTTTCTTCTTTTGCACGCTTATATAAATACTCGAAATTTAATTCCTCTTTAAGATCTAGTAAAACTGAAACAACGTCTTCAATATCTTGTTGTGACCCATAAATTAATTTTGCTATGATAAGATCACATGGGTCTTCGATCCATGTCTCTAAATCGAATATTCTGAGTTTTCTCTTGTTCTTGAGAGCAATTCTATCAAGTTCTGTAAAGGTACTTTTCATGTCAATTCTAAAAGGTGAGTTCTTGTCAAATACGGAAAAATGACCTTTTTCATCCAAGGCAGTTATTATTTCAGAGTTTAAAACATCTAATTCTTTCTTTTCAAAAGACGATACCAACTTTTTTATCAAATCTCTTTCAACTGGAAGAATGTTAATTATAACGTCTATGTCCATAGTCATCCTAGATCTAGAATAAATTACTGCGGCAAAGCCACCTACAATTACATAATCAATGCCTGATTCGTTAAGTGATGAAATTGCTCTTTTTACAAATCCTTCGAAAGAGTTTTCCACGTTTGTTCACTTTTTACAATTTTTTTCCTTATGATCTTTATAGCATCTTCTTTGGTTATACTGGGATGTTTTTTCTTAATTCGCCCTAATTGAATCTTAACAAAAAAATCAGCAAGTTCACAAGCTATCTTAACAGGGTCTACATTCAGTTCTTTGATTCGTTTGAGGTCTTCTTTAATCTGTTTAATCCTATATTCACTTGGTAGATTCATAGACCTCACTCTTAATTAATTTGACTCACAAATGCCTGTCTCTATATAACTCGTTTCTAGTTTTTATAAATCACGCTTTTAGGTTTAATTACAATCCGTTTTTCTCCTTTTTCTACAACGCCAAGCTTATACAATTCTATTTCATATCTTTCTGTAATTTGCCTTATTTTTTCCTCAGCGCCTTCTGGTGCTATCAATACCAAAAAAACTCCCATATTCCATACTTGATAGTTTTCCCAGTCAGAAACATCAAAATCATATTCTTTGCCAAATTCAATCAGGGATTGAAATATTAAAGGTGGTTCTGGCACATATTCTATGACATAAGTGAATGGAAATCGCGCCCTTGCTATCTTTTTCCATCCATGGCCTGTTATTGGTGCGACATAATGCAAATCTACTCCTTTATCGAGCATTTCAATGACTGGTCGTACATAGATTGGGGTTGGTGTCAATAACTCTTGACCTAATTCTCTATCATTAGGTAATTTTGTGAAATAGCCTTCAGGTAATTTCTCAGCAATAGTTCGTGCTTTTGAAACCCCATTTGAGCATATTCCTCCGCTAGGAAGACCAAAGATGCAATCTCCATCTTTAATTTTTTGTCCATACATAAAACGGCTTTTTGGTTTAATGATTCCAACTGAAGCGCCAGCTAAATCTAATGTTTTAGGATATACTACATTTTGTAAGGTCGGGGTTTCACCACAGGGTATAGCGCAACCTGCTAATTCTGCAGCCACTTTGTAACCAAATAATAATTCATCTACTCTTTCTAGATCTTCAAACCAATTCGAGTCTCCTGCAGTTATCAAATCTCCATAAGCAATTGGGTCTGCTCCTACTGCCAATAAATCAGTAAGAGACATAGCAACTGTATCTTGTCCAATAAACCTATAAGCTTCCCTTGCTTTTATTTTATCAGCAATTTCCTTTTTGTTAATCAGTTCTTGATATATTTTATCAGCGATTACATTTTTTGTTCCAAGCCCCTCAACATTAAAGGCTAACATAAAATCATAATCAAGGAAATCCAATACGGCTGCGGTTTCACCAACGGGGGCTACTCTTATTCTTAATCTATCTTCAATTGTTCCAAATGTTGATTGAAATAATTCTAGAGCGTTTCTTTTAACTGGATCTAAAATATCATAGTCCACTACATCTGAATATCGCATTTTAATCCTTCTCACTAAATCAAATGTTCTCTCACGTATTCAATTCCATTTCTTGAAAGTTTTATCCCTGGCCCTTCCCTTGGTAATTTCCCGGCAATTTTCAATCGATGCCATTTGGGATGATTATAGGGTGACCAGAATGCTTCCCTATGTGGCATTAATCCGAAAATTCTTCCTGTTGGATCGCAAATACCCGCAATAGCCATATCGGAGCCGTTTGGATTATGAGGATAAATCATAGTAGGCTTTCCATCAACAGGACTTGCATAAAACAAAACAATTTGGTCATTTTGTTTCAATTTATCTAAAACAAATGGATCGGATCTTATCTTTCCTTCGCCATGTCGGACTGGAAGGTAGAGTTTTTCTATACCCTTAGTCCAAATACAATTTGAGTCTCTATTTACAGCAAGGTGAACCCATCTGTCTTCAAATTTTCCAGAATCATTGCAAATTAAGGTTATTCTTTGAGATTTATAATCACCTTCGAATCCTGGTAAGAGCCCGGCTTTTACCAAAGTCTGAAAACCGTTACAAATTCCAATTATTAGTTTATCTGTTTGAATGAACTCCTGCAGTTCTCCTTCTAAATCATATCTTAATCTATTTGCATGGATTATTCCAGCAGCAATATGATCTCCATCTACAAATCCGCCAATAAGGTCAAGAATATGATAATCTCTGATTATTTTCGGATTTTCTATTAAATCATTCATATGAACTTTATCAACTTCAGCACCCAGCAAACGGTATATATAAACCGTCTCTTCTTCGCAGTTTAATCCATACCCAACTGGAACTAAAACTCTTGGTTTCATTTTAATTTCCCAAAGTGTTTTTCCATGCTTTTTTCAAAAAATCTAAATCTGAATCAATCAGAAAGTTCCCATCTAATCCTTTAATCTTCAATTTCGTGTCCTGAATAACAATTCCTATCTGTGAATAGATATTTTCTCTCATTATTCTTTCAAATTCTTCTTTTTTCTCAGATGGGACTGTTAAGATGAATCTACTATTTGATTGTGAAAACAGCACGTAATCGTTCCTGCTCTTCCCATCATAAGGAACTTTTCTCAAATCTACTTCCATTCCATAGCCTCCAGCAAAAGCTTTTTTTGCTAGCGCTACTCCTAAACCTCCAATTGTTGGAGTATGAATTGAATGTAATAGTTCTTTTCCTGTTGCTTCACTGATACTCCTGTAAATTTTCTTTGCACTTTCAGCATCAACTTTTGGGACATTGTTTCCTATGTATCGTTTTCCTCGAAGTTTTTCACCTATATAGGAATAATATTCAGAACCACCCAATTCATCAAAGGTTAAACCTATTACGTAAATTAAATCACCTGGTTTCTTTACATCCATTGTTACAGTTTTGCTAATGTCATTTATTTTGGCTCTAGCAGAAAACATAAGTGTAGGTGGAATTGAAATTATTTTTTCTACTTTTTTTCCATTAACTGTTTCTCTTAGTTTCCAAACGTTTTTCATACTGTCTTTTCCAGAGATACAAGGAATTTTAAACGCTTCACAATAATCAGCTAACGCCTTATTTGCTCTCACTAGTTGAGCGAGTTTAAATTTGCCCTCTTCAGAATTTAAAGTGGAGATATTCCAACAAAAATTGTCTAAACCATAAAATACAGTATTCTTGCTCGGTAATTTTCCTCCAATAGCAATGATTCTTCTTATTGCCTCATCTATAATTGAAGCAGTCATATGATACGTATCTATTTCAGAATAATGAGGATTCTTCCCTTCAGCTACCGCTAAGCCTTCCATGCTCCCGTATTCTAGGAAAGATACTGTTGCGTCACTTGGTACATCGCATTCCTCCCCTACTAATAATTTGATAACGCTTAGTCCTTTAACTTCATGATCATATTGTCTAAGTTTTTCTTCCTTAGAACATATGTTCAATCTTCCTAGCATCACTTCAAGAGTCTTATTCATTTCCTTAGGTTGTTCAAAATCAGGATCTTCGAATATTGGTCTTTTCCATATTGCTTCTAGTTCCATTTTCGGTAATCCTTCATGTAAAAACTCCATATCAAGGTAAGCAACTGTCTTATCACCATAAGTAACATGAAATCGTCCTGAGTTTTCAAAATAGCCCAGAATTGTAGATTCCACACCTCTTTTTTTAGATAATTCTAGAAATTGCTCAACTTTTTCAGGTTCTACTGCTACGGTCATTCTTTCTTGTGACTCTGATACTAGTATTTCCCATGGATCGAGTCCTTGATATTTCAAAGGTACCTTTTTTAAATCAAACTTACATCCATTACAATAACGAGCCATCTCTCCAACTGAAGAAGATAAGCCGCCTGCACCATTATCGGTTATACATTTGTATAAGTCTAAATCTCGAGCTCCCAGTAGGAAATCACTCATCTTTTTCTGCGTTATTGGATCACCAATTTGGACTGCTTGAACAGGAGATTCTTTATCCAATTCGGCTGAAGAAAATGTGGCACCATGAATTCCATCTTTCCCAACTCTGCCTCCGACCATAATAATGACATTGCCGGGATCGGCCTTCTTTAGGTGGGATGGTTCACCATTGATCTCAACTGGCATAACACCTATAGTACCACAATAGACAATTGGTCTAAACGTGTATCTCTCATCAAAAAACTCCCAGCCACTTACTAAAGGAATTCCACTTTGATTTCCACCATCAATCACACCTTTATGTACACCATCTCTGATTCTTTTTGGATGCAAAACACCTTCTGGCACTTCTTTAGTGTGAGGGCTGCCAAAACAGTAGCCAAATACATTAAACATTAATTTAGCGCCTTTTCCTGTCCCCATCGGATCTCTATTTACTCCTACTATTCCTGTTATTGCACCACCATAGGGTTCTAAGGCTGAAGGAGAATTATGAGTCTCAATTTTATCTACAACTAGTATTCTGTCGTTGAACTTTACTGCACCTGCATTATCATGAAAGGAAGACGCAACCCATCCTAATTCATCACCAATCTTGTTACTCGGGTTTTTTATGTAAGTGTTGAATAAACTGTCAATAAGTTCTTCCTTTCCAGTTTCTTCGTCTTTGTGGTGTATAATTGAATTGAATATTTTGTGTTTGCAGTGTTCAGACCATGTTTGAGCTAAGCATTCTAATTCAGCATCCGTAGGTTTATCCCAGAATGCTTCATCCATTCCTATTCTTTTTCTTTCGACGATTACATCTTCTTTGTTAAAATATTCTTTTATCGTCTTCATTTCTTCTAAAATTAAAGCAAGAACGCCTTCAGTACTAATCTTAATGAGTTCTTCGTCACTGACATTTAAATTATATGCATTTATGTTGATATCTTGTTTACCTTTGATTTTCGGAGACGTAAACTTAAGTTCTTCTTTTTTCATTTGGTCATAGCTTACTATTTTTACATCTTCAATGATTGGATTTGCGAGAAGTTTTATACCAATTCTCTCAACATCGTTCTCAGTTAAATCCTCACTATTAATCAAATATTGGGTAGTAGTCCAAACACTCTCATCATCTTTCAATTTTCTATGAAGTATTGCAGGGATTGCAACATTTTTTGAAGTACTACCAACATTGTCGGTTACTCCTGGTTTATACCCCACTTCAATGAACCAATCAAAAGTATCTTCCTCGCATAAGTATTCTGTTATTGCATCTATGAAAAGATCTCTTTCTAGCAACTGCAATTCTTTCTCAGATAAAGTAGCATCAATTGAGTAAACCTTTCGTGTTACTACAGAATCGATGTTAAAATGAAAAAAACTCTCAATTTCTTTTTTCGTGTTTTCGCCTAATACGTCTTTTTCGCCTGGTTTTGAACCAACTTTTATTCTGAAACTCATTAGAAAACCACACAAAATTAAGTCTTAAGGAATTTGATAATCCACCGCACCATGAGTTCCTATACTTCTTTCAGCGTTTCGGTTTCCCCACAAACCACAAGTTTTTAAATCCTTGCCATTTAGATAAGCAGCTAAAAACCCTGCAGAATAAGCATCACCCGCTCCAGTGGTATCTATAACTTCTACAGATCGAGACTTTATGAAATGTTTTTCTTTTTCATTAAAAACGTATGAACCTTTGTCACCTAATGTAACCGCAATCGTTTCAATACCATATCTTTTTATAAAACTCTTTGCAGCTTCTTTGTAGTTTTTATTTCCGATATCTTCAATTTCTTCTTTATTGAGTATTAAAATATCCGTAGAATTTAGTAGATTTTCTATAAGCGCTGGTTCTTTATTAAATAAATCACAATAAAGCATACCAAAACTAAGACTCATTTTATTAGATTCTTCTGCAAGTTTAATTTGAGTTTTTAACGAAGAAATGCTATAAGCGCATGCAAAAGTAGACGAATGATATAGTCTTGAACTTCTAATTAAATCTAAGTAAGGTTCGACATCCTCCCACTCGATTTGATCATTAGAACCAGGATAGATTGTTATTTTTCTTTGTTTATTGCTACCAACTTCTATCATGGCAACACTCGAATTAAATTCTTCATCTCTAGCGCTAAAGAATTCTATTCTATATTCTTTTAATTTTCTTTCGCCTCTATTTCCAGTTTCATCATTCCCAAGTTTTCCGAGCGCTGCTACTGAAAACCCAAATTTTGCTAAACCGGCAAGCGTGTTAACAACGGAACCACCAAGAAAAGCCTTCTCATCATCCTTCAACTCTCCTGGCGGTTCACGAGAAAAAACTTCAGCTTCTTTTATCTTATAATCAACGTATCTAATCCTGTCTTCGTTGATTGCTGCCAACCCAACAACATCA
>JAECRW010000129.1 GCA_016294985.1 Candidatus Sifarchaeum marinoarchaea
TGTGATCATATCGGATTTAAAAAGGCTTTAGGGCTAGGACTATTTATTATGGGTATTTTTGGGTTTCTTAGAAGTTTTAGTGGCACATTTATTGAATTATTAATCTATCAGTTATTATTGGGAATTGGGGTTTCAGCTGTTATACCCGCGATGCCTCATATGGTTTCAAATTGGTTTCCAAAAGAAAAAATAGGACGCGCAACGGGAATATATGTAGCGGGCTTCGCTTTCGGTAATATGATAGGTTTAGCTCTTACACCATATCTCTTATCATTTTTTGGTGGATGGCGGGAAGTATTTCGTGTTTATGGCATTTTTGAAATTGTCTTAACGCTTGTTTGGTGGGTGTTTGTAAAAGAATACCCCAGTTCTTCTATTATAACTCAGAACACAAAGAAAAATTCGCCTTTACCTTTCAAAGAAAATTTCTTTACGATACTAAAACAAAAAGAGACCTGGATTTTAACTGGACTCATATTTATTGCTATGGGATGCTTTGATTCATTAAGCCTATGGTTGCCCACAATTTTGGAATCAAAGGGCTTTACCCTTATAACTGCAGGAATAATCGCTTCTTTATTGCCTCTAGGATTTCTTGTCACTAGTCCAGTTAGTGGCACACTGGCAGATAGATTTTCAAGAAAGCGGCTTATAATGATCTTGGGACTTCTAAGCGGCCCTGCGATCTTTTTAATAGGATTGGAACTGTCGATCTCCATTTGGGTTGCTCCTTTCTTAGCAGGATTTTTCTTAATGGGAGTTATGACAATAGCTTTTATGATCCCTGTAGACCATCCCAAGTTATCCCCAAATGTCGCTAGCGCGGTCGCTATTATTTCATCGCTAGCTAATTTGGGCTCTTTTATTTTGCCAGTTATGGTAGGATATATTAGGGATCTCACAGGATCTTTTATGCTTGCTCTACTTGTATTCGCAATTCTTGGTGAGATCACATTTTTATTAGCTGTAGCTTTGACAGAAAACACGGAATAGAAAAAGCAAATAAAGATGAATTTGTATATGATCACGAATAAATTCTGTAAAGCATGCCTTTTATTGAGAGAAAGGAGGACACATAATGAGCGTTAGGTCTCTTATGATTAAAGATGTTATATTTATTTCGAGCAATGCGTCTGTAAAGGATGTTGCAGATTTAATGCTAGAAAAAAGCGTAGGATCTATTATAATTCTCGAGAACGATGAGCCAATAGGAATTGTTACAGAAGGTGATTTAGTTCGTCTGGTAATTGCTCAAGGTAAAGATCCAAATAACACGAATGTAAAAGAAGTTATGGCCCATCCGCTTATTACAATAGGTCCAAATGCTTCTGTAGGGGAAGTTGGGGAAACAATGGCGCGCCATGGAATCGAAAGGCTTCCTGTGATTGAGGATGGAAAACTTATTGGTATTATAGCAGAGCAAGAACTGACCCAATGGCACGCTAAAGAATTCGAAAAAGTAAAGCGTAAATTGAAATTACTCAGTGGCAAAAACTAGACTAAAAGAAAAAACTCTATATGTCGCCTGATGACCCGATCTCAAATTCGATTTTAGTTTTAGAGGGGTCGCCAAAGATGATTTTTACAAGTTGTTTGAGTTCTGCTTCTGGTAATCTAAAGTCTTCTGAATTCTTATAGAATTCATTGCTTTTGAGGAGTTCTGGGCGTGTTCTAGTAAGGTAATAATTAATGACGTCTCTAAGCAACTCCTTTACATTAGTGTATATTCCCTGCTGCACAAATACTTCTAGTTTGTCGAGTACTTCCTCTGAAAAATGAGCGACTATGTCTGGCGTGAACTACTCCGCCCGTTCCGACGGAGCTTCTGCCCTCACGGATTGTTGAGCTTTCCCTACGAGGGATAGCAAGAACCCGCTCATCGACAGTTCGGGGTGATCCACCACACCCCCCGTTCCTTCGCACAGGAACACTTTGGTTTTCGCTCTACCACCTTTCCGTCTCTTTGTTAATCCCGTAAGGCACTTCACAGCGTCTAACAGGATGTTAAACGCCGCGTTTACGTCTCTATCGGCGGTAAATCCGCATTTCAGACACTTGAACGCCCTGTCCTTGACCTCTACCTTTCGTGAACCGCACACCGAACATCGATGAGTGGTCCACCACTCGTTTATCACCAAAGGTACTCCGTCACGCACCAGCACCGCCATCGCGATACGATCAGCACAGTCCTTGAATGCCCACTGGTTGACACGTTTTCTGTTCCTCCTGTGCCCCGATCCCTTGTAGTGGCAATTACGCACCTTGTCGGGGTAGCCTATCACCACCAGCGAACCTGTAAGGTGCTCAGCAATATCAATTGCCAGTTTTCTCCTGAAATCCCTAGCGTAATTCAATCGTTTACTGTAAAGTTTCTTCACTACTGCGTATTTCCCTAAACGTTTTAACTTAGCGATCCTGTTGCTCAGTTGCCTCATCTGGATGAAAAACTCTTTGTAATCCTCTTTTTTAAACAGGATAACGCTGCCTTCACCCGATAACTCGCAGGCTACAGCAGTCGCCAGCCGCTTCAAACCCAGGTCAATGCCGGTCAATGATTTCAGTACCGGCATAACTGCCTTTTCTACGACGACATGGACCTCGTAGCGTTTCAACCTGTGATTCTTAACGATCTGAAAAGACTTCACACGCCATTCTTTGTCGTGGAGGTGCTTCGTGGCGTACGGATAGAGATACAGCGGTAGGTGTAATTTCTCACCTTTTTTGAGGGTGGAAACTCTCGCCCAGAGAGGAAACGCCTTCGAAGTGCAGGAAAAGGCGATGTCGCCTACACGGTAGTCGAACATGATGGGTACCTTCTCCCTGATAGTTGGTGGCGAGGGTTGCCTCTTTTTCCAGCGGTAGAGTTTATGTTGGAGTTTCCGTAACCGTTTCTTATCTTTAGCGGTGCTCTTCCTGGCGAGTCGTTGTTTACAGGTGGTGATGGACGTTTCCAGCCGCTTGATGTCCCACTGCCACTCACGGTGCAGTTCACGATAGGATTTAAACATCCAGAGGGCTTTATCTCGACAGGCTTGTGCAAAACCAGAAGACAGCCCGGTAAGGTGTTGTATGTCCTGTCGGTATTTCTCCGCCTCTTTGGCACTCGTTATACTGTCAGTGATTATTTTCTCAAGAAACAGTTGCACTCCGTAAGTAAGTCGGGCGGTAAGTTTGTCGAGGAACTTTACCTTTGTTGTGGTTATCCTGTCATCAACGGGGAGCACCAGCGTCTTGCATACGGTTAGTGGTTTGGCAAATTGAAGTTCCATGTCCATCCTCCACCACCCTCTAAGAAATTAGAGGACGCATCACTTAAAAACCTTTCTCTCACGAGAACAGGACGGCGATTCAGCCCCCACCTTTCGGAAGGAGTCCTCTCGCCGAGATCAGATAAATCTATGTTTTCACATTTCAGTTTAACTGTCCTAAGAGAGAGTAGGTCTTGAACAGTTGTAACCACCGTTTGTTGTGATATTAGAACAGATTACGTTATATAATGGTGTATACGCCGCTCTATTTAAAATTTGTTGTCTGTAACCTACTAAGCTAACTCAAAACGAACAAACCTTTCCTTTAAACGAACAAACTTTTCCTGTATTTCCACGTTGTTCCATATAGTTGTTCATTTTTACATACTATTACGATAACCGTCAAATATGAAATCAACGGTCACTCAGTGCGTCTTTTAAGATTTTAGCGTGGTCAAATGCAAGATTTTTTGGGATTTCTTTAAGCTTAAACACGTTGACTGCTTTAGCATCATCGTTGGCAATTAAAACGCCTCCTATTTCCTTTGCTAAGAATGCAATTGAGATCACATGCCCCCTAGGATCTCTTGCAGGATCGGAATAAACTCCTACTAGTCTTATTATCTCAACATCGATTCCGGTTTCTTCCTTAGTTTCTCTGATTGCTGCATGTTCCGCAGTTTCTCCATATTCAATAAATCCTCCCGGAATTGCCCACTGTTCTTTGAAAGGTTCTTTCTTTCTTTGAACTAAAATTACTGAATTGTCTTTGCGTTTAATTACTATATCAACAGTTAGCGAAGGTGTTTTACGTGCCATAGAATTCTCTCCTTTTATGTAATTGCGGATGCATCGAGTTGATACTAGCCTATTTTTATAGTTAACCGCTAAAAAAATTCGTATCAACTCCTTATCCGATTAAGAATAGTTAATCTTAAAGGTGTGGAAAAGTGAACGCAAAAATCAGATCGCTTTTCAAAACAAGCATTGATGTTATTGAGGATTGTTGTTTGGAAAATGGCGCTATTGTTGCCGCTAATCCAACAAAAGATTATTATCCTCCTGTTGCCTCTCACTATTTCTATGTTTGGCCTCGTGATGCTTCTTTCATTTGTATTGCTGCAGATGTTGCAGGAATCGAAGAGATTCAAGAGAGATTTTTCAACTGGTGCTGGAACAGAGCTGAAGACCTTCAAAATACTGGTTTATTTCTCGAAAAATACTTTGTAAATGGCTTAAAAGCGCTCCATAGATTTCAACCAGATCACACAGGCACGGTTCTGTATGCGATATGGCATCATTATCATCACAAAGGCAAACTGGATGAATGTTCAAAATTTGAAGAACTAATTACATGCCTAGCTGATGGATTATCAAACGAATGGAAAAAAGATCATTTTAGTAT
>JAECRW010000292.1 GCA_016294985.1 Candidatus Sifarchaeum marinoarchaea
ATTAGTCAGAGCAATAAAATTATAGTTGAAATCTAAGCCGATTGCGCCATTCTCATAACCGTAACATGATGTGGGTTCTGAAATCTCATAGGACACATGGACGAAGTAATGCTCGTTTCCTTTGAAGAATTTCCTTTTTACGGTCACCGTGTATTTGTCGGCATTAAGAATCTGCTTAAACCACTTTTCCTGTACGTAGTTTACTGACATGGGAATGATCAGCCATTTGCGCCCTTTTTGCCTGGAAAAAGTTCGTACTCTGACTGTCTTATCAGACAATACTTTGATATTCAGATTTTTTACGCCATGTTGTTTCTTTCCCACACAACTGAAAGATGAGTCCCGTCGTATCCTGAACTCTTCCCTATTTATGTTGCCGCGTATTATCTGCCTGAATAAGTGTTTAGTGCCAAATACCACGGGTTCAAGGTGCAAATTTTTTAATTTAGCCATTATCGAGGATCTGCGGGCGTATAAGCCTTTTAGCCGTCTGTCATGTGTATCCTTCGCCTTTATTGTATTGATTTTCTTGTTAATGATTTTTAGTTGCTGTGTCATGCGTTTGCGTCGTTTTTTCAGCCAGGTCTTTTGTGATTCCAGTTTTGCTTTGTTGTCACTCAAGATAGTGCCAACATAGGGGTTGTTATGACACAGACTCATCAAACACTGCTGGAGGGTTTTACCCTCACCGAAGCGTTCTGTCATGTAGTCCTCACCGTGAAACAGCAGGTTATAGCCGATTCGTTTCACACGGTTATAGATGGTGAAGATCTCATGGAGCTTACCTTCTTGTGTCGCATCTGGATAAATTCTGAATTTGACGGTCTGAATCATCGTGATCGACTTCTCCCTTACTTTCATTACTGTTCATTAATAAACTCCACTTGTCATCCATTGACATTTATTACAAAGAACCAGCCCCGGCATTTACAGTATCGAGTATTTCGATATTAAAGTCTTAATATAATAGATTGGCATGAAAAGGAGCGTCTAAAGGGTTTTAGACGTTCGAATCCAAACAAGCAATTTT
>JAECRW010000293.1 GCA_016294985.1 Candidatus Sifarchaeum marinoarchaea
ATCAGAGATTTCCCCAAAATCCCGACAAGTCGGGGCTTCTTTTATCCGCTATACGTCAGACCACATATTACCTGCCTGGTTAATGAGTATGAATACTTTATTAAACATCAAAGGTGATTCCTAATGATGAAAAGAATTCATCATCATTTTTCGAGAATCGCACATAAATACGAAGATTTAAGAACCACAGATTTAGAACCAATTTTATCTATCAAAAAGAAACTGCAAAATTCGACTAGAATTGAAGTAGCAGATGTTGGTTGTGGGGTGGGGAGATATGATATAAAATTATTCCATCATATAAAAAAGAGGCTTTATCTCACTTGCATTGATTATAATAAGAGCATGTTGAACGAACTTACTAAGAATCTAAAAGGACACAAGATTAAAAACTTCAAAACAATAAATGCGTCGGCAATGGCTTTACCATTAGCAGCCAATTCTCTGGATGCTATAGTCACTTTCAATGCCATACATCATTTCAAATTTCTCGATTTTCTCAAAGAGACATCTCGAGTCTTAAGAGATAATGGATACTTATTTATTTACACCCGATTACGAAGCCAAAACAAAAAGAATATTTGGGGGAGGTTTTTCCCTGAATTCCATGAAAAAGAGAAACGGCTCTGCGAACTATGGGAATTCAAAGAAAGGTTAAAGAAGATACCAATTCTCATATTAGAATCCATTGAATATTTCAAATATAAACGACTAACAAGATTAGAGTGGCTCATAACACAAGCTATAAATCATCATTATTCAACATTTTACCTGTATGATAAAAAAGAGTTTAAAGAAGCATTGAAGGAATTTCAGGAAAATATTACTCACCATTTCAAAGACCTAGATAATATCATTTGGAATGATGAGAACATAATGTTTATCATTAGAAAAAATGTTCGATGAATTTTTTATTTTGATCACCTTATGTCATACGTCGTCTAACACTGCATATCAGGCTATGCCTCGCTTCTGGGCGTGAAATTGATACTTGGGCAATTCAGGATCTACGCCTAGAAGCAATTTGG
>JAECRW010000130.1 GCA_016294985.1 Candidatus Sifarchaeum marinoarchaea
CTTGGCTTAGGCTTCGCCTTGTTTTCAAGCCCCAATACAAATGCAATCATGTCGAGCGTCGAAAAGCGATGTTACGGCATAGCTTCTGGTATGGTAGGTACAATGAGGTTAATTGGACAGGTGACTAGTATGTCAATTGTAATGCTATTGTTTTCTTTATACATTGGACGAATTCAAATTGTCCCTGAGACCTATCCACTCTTTTTGATAAGTGTCCGAGTAGCGTTTATTATCTTCGTTATTCTTTGCATTGTAGGCGTCTTTGCGTCGCTTGTAAGAGGAAAATTACGAGAAGAAGAGTTGGCAGAATGCAAACTTCCAGTAAATTAATTTCATTATACTCAGGACTAATAAAATTTTAGATTATCTTAAAAACAAGATTAGCGTAAGGTTAGAAGTTTTAAGATAATTCTCATATAATTTTTTTTTAAGGATAACTTTTTTATTAACGAATGATGAGTATATTAGTAAGCAGAGATAAGGCGTTTTACGGGGAAAAAGCCTTAAAATGCTTTGATTTTCTAAGTGAGCACTATGATTCATAATGTGTGGATTCTAGAGAAAAAAAGTGGAATACTTTTGTTTCAAGACAAATTAGGTTCTATTGAAACAGAAGGAGATTTGCTATCAGGATTTTTATCTGCTATATATTCGTTTGCTGAAATGGAGATAAGCTCAGGCATAGAAAGCATGGAAATGGGAGAATATAATATGATTTATTGTCTTTCACACGGACTTCTTTTCGTTATGGCAGCGGATAAAACAGATAGTTCATCTAACATTAAAGCACAGATTGATTTAATAAGGGATAGTTTTATAGACGAATTCCCTGGCCTCAAAGAAGATCATGAGGGCTTTCTAAGGAAATGGCATGGTAATCGTGATATATTCCGTAAATTCATGTTCACTTTGAGGGATTTAATAGGTTCGTGGGTAGAGGTCGAAGCTACTACATCTATTGCAGAAAAAATGGACTTTTTAGAGGTTTTTCAGCAGATTTTTTCAAGGATTGCTAAAAGTAGCTTTCCGGTTTTTAGAGAAATTTCAATTAAAGCAAACTTGGAGCTCAAATTGATGGAAACAATAAAAGCCCATAAGAGTGTTTTGAACATAGAAGAACTTTCAACTATTTATGACAGTGAAAAGACTTTTCTTGATGTGTTATCCGTAAATATATTTAATCCTGAATTAACTGTTTCAACACTGAAGGTAACCCTTAGGGATCTATGCAAAACGATACTAGATGTTCTCAAGGAATCCATGGGAAAGAAAAACTTTGGTGAAGAATTTCGAATGCACGTTCTCCCATATTTAAAGCAAGATTGGGACAGAATACGAGATTTGGGGCTTGATAAGTTCTTTATTAACTATATCATGTGAACTACCCTATGAAAGTTAAGTTTCCATCTAGCTAGTTTTTACAAAAGACTTTTTTACCTCAGGCACGATACATTTATTGTGCATATATCAAGGGGGAGAGATAATGATCCATAACCTGTGGATCCTAGAAAAGGAAACTGGAAGACCAATATTTCATGAAAGATTTGGAACTATTGAAGCCCAAGAAGTTCTCCTATCTGGATTTCTATCTGCGGTATTTTCTTTTGCTGAAAGTGAAATAAGTGGAATGGGCATTGAAAGCATGGAAATGGGAGAATATATTTTGGTTTACTGTTTCTCGCATGGTCTCCTTTTTGTAATGGCAGCGGATAAGGAGGATAGTGTTTTAACTCTTAAAACTCAGGTAAATTATATAAAGCATTCATTTCTAGAGGAATTTCCGATAATATCAAAAGGAGGTCAGGACTTTCTAAGGAATTGGGATGGAAATAGTGAAGTATTTATTAAATTCCACGTTATCCTTGAAGATTTAATAAAATCATGGACAGATGTTAAATTTACAACTTCAATTGCTGAAAAGATGGACATATTAGAAGTTTTTCAACAGCTTTTTTCTAGAATCTCTAAAATGACGTTCCCTCTTTTCAAAAAAGGGACAATTAAGCAGAAACTTCAGGAACAATTGGAAGACACGATAAAATATCATAAGCATAGTTTAAATGTGGAAGAGCTTTCGCAAATCTATAACAGTAAAGAGACTTTTTTGGATGTCTTAAGCGTCAATGTATTTAATCCAGAATTAAGTGCCGAAAAAGTAAAAGCAATCCTTCATGATTTATGCAATTCTACGTTATTTGTTCTCAAAGAATATCTAGGGAGTAAACAATTTTCTGAAGAATTTAAAAAGCATATTCATCCCTATCTAAAACAAGATTGGAATAGAATACGAGATTTAGGACTTGATAAGTTCCTTATTGATTACCTTCCGTAAACTACCTCACCAAGTTGGTTTTCTGCCTAAGATTTCATTATCATACATGTAACAGAGATTTGAAAACTCGCTTCTTTAGGGCTGTCTTTTCCTTTCGTAATATCATTATATATAACAACAGATTTCTGCCGTCAAATATAACCTTTTAAAATATGACATTGGTATACTATCACGCTGAGGTGGAGTAATAATGCAGAAAATAAAACGACCGATTATCATAATTGATGAAGAACTTTGTACTGGCTGCGGAGATTGCATCCCATCGTGCCCCGAGCAGGCGTTAGAACTTGTTGATACCCCAGATGGTCTGAAAGCCAGATTAGTGAAAGATTTTTATTGTGACGGTCTTGGAGCCTGTCTTGGAGCCTGTCCAACAGGAGCCTTAATTATTGAAGAAAGAGAAGTAGATCCTTATGATGACGATGCAACAATTGAACGAATAAAAGAAGTTGCACCTGAGATGCTAGAAACACATATTGAACACATTAAAGAACATGCACACCAATTAGAACTTCATGTACAAACAGATCAAGCACAAGAAACGGTTGAATGTGGTTGCCCTGCAGCCCAGACACTTACTTGGGAGGAAGAGAAACCACTATCTGAAGAAGCAGTAAAACTTCCTTCACAATTACGACAATGGCCTGTGCAATTAGACTTAGTTTCACCTAATGCTCCTTATTTCCAGAATAAAGACCTAGTGATAGTTGCTGATTGTGTTCCATTTGCTTATGCTAATTTTCATCAGGATTTCTTGAAAGATAAGGCACTTGCTATTGGTTGTCCTAAACTAGATGATGCCAATGCCCATCTAGCTAAAATTGCACAAATAATTAAAACAGGAAACCCTCGTAGTGTCACTGTTGTGAACATGGAAGTTCCTTGCTGTTTTGGTCTAGTACGCATTGTTCAACAAGCAATGAAAGAAGCAGGTAAAAATATCCCCTTTGAGACTGTTACAATAAGTATAAAGGGCGAACAATTGCAATGAAAAAAGTCGAATTCAAAAATTCTCCTTTCTTTTTTTAATTTCGTTTGAGAATAAGTATCAGATTAAAAGTACTTTTTTTCCTATTTTTAGAAATATCTTTTCTATAGAAAGGACACTCCTACCTGCTGCAGAGAACTTTATCTGATATCGGCGAGAAAAGTTTTTAAGTCCCCGCTGCCTCTAATTTCTTAGATTGTCATGGAGGGCGTCAATGGAGCTTCAACTTGCTAATCCACTGAAAATTTGTAAGACGTTAGTTCTTTCTATCGATGAGAGGATCACCAAAACAAAAGTGAAGTTCCTCAACAAACTTACCGCACGTATCACGTATGGCGTGAAGCTTTTTCTTGAAAAGATCATCGTTGAAAACATAACTAGTGCTAAAAAGGCGGAAAAATACAGACAACGCATACAGGCGATTACTGGGTTGTCATCAGGTTTCGTGCAAGCCTGTCGCGACAAAGCTCTCTGGATGTTCAAGTCATACCTAAAAATACACAGTGACTGGCAGTGGAACATTAAAAATCTGGAAATGTCCATAGCCACCTGCAAAAAACGCCTAGCCAAGAAGAACACTGCTAAAGACAGAAAAAGATTGCGGAAGTTACAGCATAAACTTTACCGTTGGAAACAGAGGGAACCTTCACCACCGACTATCAGAGGGAAAGTACCAATTATGTTCGACTACCGTGTAGGCGACATATCACTTTCCCACACCTCAAAGGAATTTTCTCTATGGGCACGCATTTCTACTCTCGAAAAAAGGGTAACAATGCACCTGCCATTGTATGTGCATCCGTATGCCGCGAAACACATCCATGACAAAGAATGGTGTATTAAATCTTTTCAAATTGTAAAAAACAACAGGTTAAAATGCTACAAAGTACATATTGTTATAGAGAAGGAAATTCGACCAGTGCTGAAGTCCATCACAGGAATTGACCTCGGACTGAAGAGACTAGCCACCGCCGTAACCTGTGAACTATCGGGTAAAGGCAGCGTATTCATCTTTAAGAAAGAGAACTACAAGGATTTTTTCATTTATATGCGCCAACTGAACAACAGGATCAGTAAACTGAAAAGGTTAAAAAAATACGCAGTTTTAAAGAAACTCTACAGCAAGCGGGTAAATTTCGCCAAAGATTTCAGGAGAAAACTGGCGATTGATATTGCCGAACACTTTTCTGCAGGCTCTCTAGTGATTATAGGTTACCCTGACAAGGTACGCAACTGCCACTACAAAGGATCGGGGC
>JAECRW010000131.1 GCA_016294985.1 Candidatus Sifarchaeum marinoarchaea
AGCTAGCGTTCGAGCAACTCTCGCTAGGTGGAACTTAAGCCAAAGTTTTGCAACTTTACGTAAGGATAAAACAGTTTCTACAGATGATGTAAGAAAGGCCGTACGTGTTGCTTTGCGCGGACGCGTCATATTAGCCCCTGAAAGCCCTTATTTTGAACATCCTGCAGAATATATCCATTCTTTAGTTGATAGCGTTCTTGATAAATAATAGAAGGCAATATGATGACGACACACGCCCTTACTTTCGACCGAGATCTACCAGGACTGCTTGCTAAAATCGCTGAAACGATTCGAACTCATCCTGAAGTCGCAAAAGGACCTTCAAGTAGAGGCGTTTTGGCTTTTCTTGACGTTTTGAGGAGTTATTCTATCCTAAAAAAAGAACTCACTAAAGAACAGATAATAGATGCGGCGTTGATTACTTTACCGCATCGAATTCAAATGAAATCCTTGAGAACGCCTGATGAACTAGTTGTAGAAATAATTGAGGCCCTTTTTAGTGAGGAAATGGATAAGGATCATATAAAAAGTCCTTCAATCTGCACTCCAACACTACCACTTAACGAAGGGCAAATGGGAAATATTATGAAAGAATTACAGGAGTTTACAAGGCGTAAAGAGGAATTCTATCGTCAACTAGATCATAAGAGATCCGTTGGATTTAAAGATAAACTAACACAGCATGATTTTTCCAATCTAATGAATATCGATCCAGAAGAACTCAAAAAACAATTTCCTGCACTTTCAGATTTCTTTAGGCGAATGAAAAGACAAGTCGATAAGACGACACAAAATCCTACACTTGAAATGTTACGACTTTTATACAGCGTACCCAACTATCTAGAAAAAGAAGAGCTGTTGAAGGGTCAACCAATTCAACAAAAACCGGAATTAGGAACAGAATTCGAGTTTACAAATAAAGCCGAAGAATTAATGCAAGGCTTGAAAACACAAAAGTCATTATCAAACAATCAAATCAGTTCGTCAAAAGTGCGAAATACGCAAGGATCAGTTTCAAGACAATTTTCGAGACGCATGATTAAAGACACCCTTAAATCCATTCAAAATGCACAGGATTCCTTCTCTAAAGGTGCTTCATTTCAGTCTATACTCAAGTATGCTGATCAATCCCTTCTGGAATTTCTCAAAGAGTTATTGCAAGAACAACTCGGAGTGGATATCGACTTCAGACGAGATGATCATCGACTTGCAGCTTATGACGCTCTCATTGATATTCTTAAAAATTTGACTGAAGAAGAGCTTATTGAGGAAGATCAATCTAAAATTAGGATAACAGATAAAGGGTATGCAATACTTTACGAAGACATTCTTGCAGAGGTAGAATGTGCCCTTATGAAAGGTAAGCATAAGACCCGTTCTGGCAAATCTAGAGATGGAGAAGATGTCGTCGATATAAGAAGATATGAGTGCGAAGATAGATTTCGTGATATCTCACTACGAAGAACCATGAGAGAAGTTATAACGAAACGAAGACACCCGGAAAAAATTCAAAGAGAAGATATTCGAATAAAAGAACGACGACCTCTTGGCTGTATGGACGTTGTATTAGCCTTAGACAGAAGTTCATCTATGATTGAGCATAATAAGTTTCAATATGCACGTAAAGCAGCAATAGGACTGGCATTAGCAGCCTTCAAAAATGGTGATCGGAGTAGTGTAGTTACCTTTGCTAATACTGCAACAAAACTCAATAAACTCACATATAATGTTCAGCCAATATTAGAGAAGATCACTGAAGTAAGACCAGCTGGTTATACAAACCTAGAGGACGCTATTAAAAATGCACGAGAAATTTTGTTATCAGCTTCAAGAGATGCTGAAAAGCACATTATCGTAATCACTGACGGCGTCCCAACTACGCACAACTTCCACGAATCTACCAAACAACAAGATAACATAGACGAGAAGGCACGTGCTAAACTCGCAGCCCTTCGTCAAGTTAAAATTTGTCGTGCACATAAAATCAGTTGCTCTATCGTGTGCATTCTAAGGGGTGGAGATGTTGACGTTGAGTTTTCAAAGAAATTGGCTCGCGCAGGAGAAGGCTCGGCTCATTTTCTCAAAGATGAAAAAAATCTATTAGACGTCGTGCTTCAAGATTACCTTGAAAAGAGACAGTATTGCGTTATTTAAGTTTAAAAGAAAGAAGAAATGGTAGCGGGGGATGGATTTGAACCACCGATCTCGGGGTGTCCCACACAAGTTATGAGCCCCGCGGGATCTCCTGTCTACCCCACCCCGCTATAAATAGAGGAGGGGAATTCAACTCCAATAAGATTTTTAAAAGACAATTTACTCCTTGGTTTCACTATCATTACGATAGTGAATATTTAAATATAGCGGAATTTAAAAAAAAGCCTCATGATTTATAAATCATTTTGGACATAATTTTATGGAGGAAGGAGGCTAGAAAAGTGTCGAAGCCTGCAGATGTTCCAACCTGTGTTTGTTTTTGTACAGGTAAAAGAATAATGGAATATCGCAGGGATGTATAGAGTGACCATGGAAACAGTGGTTTCCTATCACAGAATGCCAAGTGGACGGGCCATATCCCTACAAGGGATGATCTGCGACACACAGCCGAATGTAAAACGAAAGTTTCCCTTATTTAGGGGTTAGGAGGACTCGCAGGAAGCCTTATCCGTAAGGATGAAGCAGTTCACATATAGCGGAAGCGCTTCCTTCATCTCTACAGAAAACTATTTTAATCTTCGCATTCATCCTCTTAAGATCCTATAAAAAGGTTCTACCCATGTGAGGGCAAAAATAGTGATGATTAAAATTTCAGGAGAATATCTCATTTTTATAGACAAATCTCACGAAGCAAAAGTCATTAAGAAAATCAATGAATTTGAAGACAGTTTGGAGTTATTCATTAAAACTAACAACGAGGTAGAAGCACACCACGAACTTCACGAACTACTTAAGTTTATAGCTAGAAATGGAAAATTCCTGAAAATTCGGGGGCTTCAAGTAGCTGATGTTGTTCTACCTCCAAAAGATGTCACCTTTGAAGAATTAAAGGAGCTTTGGCAACTCAGATCAAGACAAAAAGAATAGAATAGAGCAAATAGCGAAAATTAAGAAAAAGATAGTGTGGAAAGTTCACTCAGCCTTCTCCACAATTATCATCGTTAACGTACTGCGTACTTTATCCAATCGTCTTATCTTCCACGTGATTAATTCCTTTAGCTTTTCCATGGTCTCTTCTCTGATTTTTGAGATGATATCGTATACCCCATATACTATGTACGCCTCTTCAACACCT
Organism: Candidatus Sifarchaeum marinoarchaea; assembly: GCA_016294985.1. Taxonomy (GTDB): domain Archaea; phylum Asgardarchaeota; class Sifarchaeia; order Borrarchaeales; family Borrarchaeaceae; genus Borrarchaeum; species Borrarchaeum marinoarchaea. Next base: position 3,290 of record JAECRW010000131.1, read on the forward strand.
TCTAAGTCACGTAACGAATTCAAAACGGATTCTTCTGCTCCAATTTCCGAGTTTATCAATATAAACGCCATAGGCATTGGGTATCACATCCAAATAAGGAAGACTTTTGATGGTAAATCTTTCAAATATTTGTTGTTTCTAGTATTTGTTTGTTTCCCTTCAGAAAAAGTTATCTCTGATTAATTTAATTAGAATATACTGCGAAATATCGCAAGGTCTTTCTATCTTTCGGCTATTGTTCTAGCTCTTGCACTAAAAATCATCTTACTTTATATATATGGACCTAATGAGGCTTTACAAAAACCATGTAAAGATTTAAGGAGGAAACGCCAAGCTGATACCTCTCTATGTCTACCACGTTAAGCAATGCGACCCAAAGAAATGTACAGGGCAAAGATTAACCCGACATGGACTTATAACTGAAATTCGCAAACTCTCAAAAATCTCTAAACGAGTTATCCTACTCGATCCTTATTCAGAAATTATCCTCTCAAAACAAGATTTGGAACTTGCCGTTCATCATGGAATTCTAGCAATAGATGCTTCCTGGGCAAAATTCACATCTGATTCAGTTGAAAAACTACGTGGGGTAAAGAGGGCTTTACCTTTTCTAATTGCGGCAAATCCGACAAATTATGGAAAACCTATCAGATTAAGCACAGTTGAAGCCTTGGCTGCAGCTCTTGTTATATTAGGCTTTGAGGACCAAGCAAAAACAATCCTCTCTAAATTCAATTGGGGGCACAATTTTCTTGTTGTCAACCAAGAACTCCTTCAACTTTATGCTGAAGCAGAAACGAGTGACCATATGCTCGTACTACAAAAACAAGTGCTTCAAGATTTGTAATGTTGAATAAGAGGGGCAGTGTGTCGAGAGTAATCCACTTTCTGTTAGAGAAGTGCAGTTTCTACTACACGTCCCTTGCGGCATTCAACTATGCGTCTTACCCGCTACCTCTCACAGGCAAGTCATGGGTAGCCTATTTAGACTTGCACCCTCTGGGATGGCCGTTTCATCGATCCCATCTAACCTCCTCAACGGGTTAACTTGCGCCTCGTCACCGAGGTCTTCTCAGAACACATACTCTCCAGAGGTGCTCTTCAGCCGCATCCTCGTCATCTGATCAGATGGACGTGTCGTTTCTGCTCCAGAGCCCTGCCTCTCGACAGGCACCTTTAAGTGCCAGAGTACCTGTGCGGTGAGTGGAATTTCCTCAGACGTATTCGTCCGTCAGCCGCCCTTCGACTCACTGCCTCTAATATTTTTAGTCGATACT
>JAECRW010000020.1 GCA_016294985.1 Candidatus Sifarchaeum marinoarchaea
TTTCTCGTGACTAATCACAACTGTGGAGGTGTATAAAATTTCAAATAACAATGATGAATTTCACACCGATGAAAAGATACCTGATGAATCTCACACCGATGAAAAGATACCTGATGAATCTGTTTTAAAAGAAGGCGATGAGTTACCTCCGAATGAGGAGCCAGATTTTGATATAGACTTTGATGATGAACTCAGCTTAGAATTAGAATTAGAAGACGAAGTTTTTGATGAAGAAACTCTCACTCGTCGTCTTGTATTTATGTCACCTATTGTAAATTATGTAAGGGCAAAAATGAAAGACATAGCTAATACAAGTTTTTACACGAGTGGTGAAGCTAAAAAGGCACTTATTGAGGTTGCCGATCAATATTTAAAGGAAATGCTTGATCCTCTATGCCAGGAACTGGTTAGTATTATGTTTCTTACACAAAGAAGGACCATTGGTAGAGGACATGTGGCATATGCTATGGAACATGTGTTTAAACTCTTTATTAATAGGCTCTGGGATGAGAATGTGCTCAAAGCTAGAGCAAATCTTATTAGCAAGATCTTTAAGGTCCAAATAGAAGACGAAACCAGCTCTAAAGAAACATAAGACTTATTTTGTGGTTTAAAAATATAAAAGACGGTCTTTAATATAGTTAATTGAAGTAGGTAATCCTATGACATCAGATAAAGTAGAAACTCTGTCCGCAGCCCAATGGTTCAAAGAAAACAGCGAAATTGCAGGTTTTGATAACCCTGGAAAAAGCACCTTCACCAGCGTCAGAGAGTTGGTCGAAAACAGTCTTGATGCATGTGATGACGATATTCAATTACTTCAAATGCGTGGAGAAGAAATTGAGTATCCAAATATCAACGTTGTCATCCATCCTGTCAGTCATGAACGCATCCGTCAAAAAATACTCGCAAATCTGGATGGAGGTGGATCTGGCCCGGTCTTAGAAGGTATTGAAGATTTCGAAATTGAACATGATCCCAGCGAAAAATATTACGTCATTGAAGTTGGAGATAATGGTCCTGGAATCTATCATGATCTCATAAGTCTAGTGTTCGGCACTGTTTTTACAGGTACCAAGTATGGCATCAAACAAGGACGAGGAAGATTTGGCATGGGAGCAAAAATGGCGATGATACATGCTCAGAAAACCACCGGCTTAGACACGGAGATATGGTCAGCCACGAGAGATGTTTCTGAAGAAAGTTATTTCCGCATAAAAATTGACCTCAAATCAAACTCTCCGATATACACAACGCAAAAAATTATTCCAGATAAGCCTTGGCATGGCTTACGAATGCGACTGTATCTTGGTGGTAACTTAATTTGGGCGAAACAACGCATTCTGGAATATTTTAAGCAGATGTCCCTTGTCACCCCATATGTTAACTTCCGTTTGGTAATTGGAGACGAGAAATACCTCTTTCAACGGGTAACGGATGAAATTCCTCCTCTCCCCATAGAAACGAAACCTCATCCGCACGGCATAGATATCGAAGAATTGAAAGAAATGGTAAAGAGATACCCTAGAAAATACGTTATTAAGAATGAAAGAAATGAAGGATTCCCCACTTTAGCAGAATTCCTCCACATTGATTTTCAAGGGATCGGTGAGGGCACTGCCAAAAAATTCTTGCGCTACAAAGTAGATATAGCCCCCAATATGCCACTCAATGAGTTAAACGAAGCTCATATTTTCAAATTATCACAAGCTATGTCCACTTATGATGATTTTCCCGCTCCAGATAGTAGTTGTCTTTCAATATTACCTCATGAAAGTTTAGAGCAGGCAGCTAATGCTCTTCTGGAGCCAGAGTATATTAACAGTGTTACTGGTAAAATTATAGCTATTAAAGGACATCCGGTGCACATTACCACTTCCGTAGCTTTTGGAGGAAATATTCCGACCGGTGCCACCCTTTATCGGTTTGCGAACCGAATTCCGCTCCTATTCAAAGAAAGAAGCGATGTTTGCTACAAGGCACTTGAAGAGGCTAACATAAAGCGCTATATTGATATAAATGTGCACGGAGTTACTGTTATGGTGAGTGTAGTCTCAACACGGATACCCTATCAAGATGCTGCGAAAGATTTCATTGCAGACTACGATGAATTGCGCGAAACAATCAAATTAAGCATGCAAAAGGCGTTCAGAGGCATTAAAACCTATGTATCGCGTAGAGAAGAGGAAAAAAAGAAAGAGCAGGAGTTTGAGAAATTAAAAGAACATGCTAATCGATTGGGAGTATCTTTAGCAAAAATAACAAAAGGAATACCAATGTCTGAATCAGAAATACAGTCTAGATTAATGAAAATTATCATGTCTGAATACAGCATAGATAAATGAGAGGGAGTATACATGAGCCAAACCTCACAAAATTTGAAGATTATAGAAGAACTACAAAAGTTAAAAAAAATAGAAATCGAAGCAATAAAAGCACCAAAAGACGCATTGAAAATCAAAGAACTTTCGCTAGAAGAAACTAAACAAGGGATAGAAGATATTGCGCTAAACTTGCTGAGTTTATTAGATTTTGATGAACGCCCCGCAATATCAGTGCCTATCAGAAGTGCACAGAACACCATTGTCGATCAAGAGACAGGACATATATTTCTGGGTCATAATGCAGTCACTCGATCGCTAAGCCCAGCAAGTGTTAGGCAATTAGCGGTTTTAATACGCGTTGCAGATGGAATTCATGAACTTCTCACTTTAGGAAGGCATTCTACAAAACGTGAACTCTTTTATACCGATGTAAACCTTTTCCAAGATCAAACTATCAGTGATCGCGCTATAGAAGATCTTGCAGTCACATTGAGGACCATTAGAAATGCCACCAATATTGTGGCTTCTGCTAAAGGGAAAATTATTGGACGAATCCGTTTTAGAGAAAGTGGTGATCTCATCGATTGTACGAAAATGGGGACCGGGGGAAAAGCCATCACACCTTTTCAGGAGCAAGTAGAGGATATAGACTCAGATGCTGAATTTGTCCTTCTTGTAGAGAAAGACGCTGCCTTTATGAGTCTTTCTGAAGCAAAAATTTACGATAGGTATCCCTGTATTCTCATGACCGGTATAGGCTCCCCAGATATAGCAACCCGAATGATGCTCCGGAGAATCGTGGAAGAAACAGGAATTCCTGTATTTGCTATCATGGATGCTGACCCATACGGGCTTGAGATTTTACGCAGTTATACTTTTGGTAGCAAAGCTCTTGGTTACGAAACACCGTGGCTTGTTACCCAAAATATCTACTGGCTTGGTTTACGTCCAGAGGACATGCAAAATTACAAAATACCAAAAGAGGTCTATATTCCGCTTACCGACGCCGATAGGAAGAAAGGAAAAGAGTTATTGGATGAAATATGGTTACAAAACAAACCGAAATGGGCAGAGCAATTAAAATTGATGTTGAGAAGCGGTGTGAAGGCTGAAATTCAAGCCCTTGCATCAAAAGGGTTCGAATACATGACTGAAACATACCTACCGCAAAAACTTGAAAGCGCAGATTGGATTTAACGTACTATAATCGATTAAATTGAAAAAAAAAGATTGTGTGATTGAGAATTGTCAAAGAATGAATCAAAAACGGCCAAAAAACGATCTACCAAAGTAAGTAGTTCTAAAACTTTATCCTTTAAGGACGTAGAACAAAAACTCATAGACGAGGATATACAAACTATTGAACGACTCATTGATGAATTAAAAGGCCAGGATGAAACAGTTGTAACACGTATTAAGAGACTCCTTGTTAGGCGAGGACAATTTGCCATTGATAGCTATATTCAGGCATTAAAAACATCAAACGATCAAATTTATGAAAATGTTGTGGACGTTCTCTTGGAATTAGGAGAAGTTTCAGTTAGCCCACTAGTGCAATCTATAAGTGATCCAAGCGAGGAAATCAGAAATTCGTCAAAAAGTATTTTAATCCAAATCAGAAAACCTGCTGTCCCTTCATTAATACGGGCATTAGATGATCCAAGTGAAGAAATCAGAGACATTTCGAAAGAAATCTTGATCCAAATAGGAAAACCCAGTGTCAATCCATTGCTACAAGCTTTAGGTGATCCAAGTGAAGAAATCAGAGACACTTCGAAAGAAATCTTGACCCAAATAGGAAAACCTGCTGTAGATCCTTTACTTGAACTTTTATTGATAGCAAAACAAGAAATGAAACAAGACGTTAGAGAAATTTTGATTAACATTGGTGAGCCAGTAGTCCGTCCCTTAATGAATATTTTAAAGGAGCCACATATAGATACTGAAGAGCTAGAAAACATACTGATCCAAATAGGAGAAGTTGGTGTCAAAACACTCATCAAAGGATTAAAAGAGCCAGATCCAATAATAAGGAGAAATGTCGAGAAACTTATTCTTCATATTGGTGAAGCCAGTACACCTCTTTTACTCAATGTTGCCAAAGATAAAGATGAAGACGTAGCGACACTAGCAAAAAATATCATTCGAAAAATGGGTCGAACTGGCATAAAACCATTAATCGAAATTATTCAGATAACCAAAAAATCGCCAGAAAAAAACACAAAGCTAATAGAAACCATTAACTTACTAGGAGAAATAAGTTCCTTGCAGGAAACACAAGTCTTTTTAAGTAGTTTAAATGCCCCATCAGAAATGGAAACAGATGAAAAGGTTGTTTCTCAGATTGTTAGTCAATCAATTAATACTTTACTCCCATTACTTCAGTATAATGATGATACAGATGTTCAAAGAAGCGCTATCCAAGCACTAGGAGAAATTGGAGAGCCAATTGTTTTAGATCCACTCATTAACCTTTTAAATTCGCCCTCATGGCAAATACGTGCAGATGCAAGAGACGTTATTTCTCGGTTAAGAATAGATAAATCTCGTTCAGACGAAGAAAAAAAAGAAATTATTTTTAAGAATTTCCCTGAGTTCAAGCAATATCCATCGATTGAAGATATTCTCAAACAATATATAAAAGGAAGCATTTCAAGCGATAAAATACTGACAGAGATTGGAACTGTATTTAACATGCCTGAGGAAGACGTACTATATCATTTTGATGGTATGTTTTTAGATTTTAATATAATTATTGAAAAATTAATTACCGTGCTTCAAGATCCGCCTAAACCAGATATAAAGATAACAGATCTAAAAAGACAACTGATTATTGAGAGGAATCCTGATTTTCAACAATTTGATGCACTTGAAGAAATTTTTCATCAATTCAAAATGGGTAATTATAACTACGAGCAACTGATCGAAAAGTTAAGAGATGTATTCAATATACCTGAAGAAGAAGGATTTCTTTTATTCCTTAATGATTTATTTCCCGAATTGAATTATATGCGAGAAAACATGATTTTACTTCTTAGCAAATTTAAAGATGATCGAATTATTGAATACTTACTCAGTATGGCTGAAGACAGAAACCCCCGCATTCGGTGGATATCTGCATGGTCTCTAAGAAACCATATTAATAAAAAAGTCCTAAAATTTTTTTCGGATCGAATAAAGAATCCGACTTACGAAAAACATGAGCGGTGGATGTCAGTAATTGGACTTGGAAAGGTAAAGGACAATGAGACTATAGATGTTTTGCTTAAGGGCGTAAAAGATCCAGATGATGACATCGCACGCTGGTCATCCTATGCCTTAGTCAAAATTGGGACTCCTGCAATCATTCCTCTTGTCGATACTCTCAAAGAAGTTGGAGATGCGGATTCTTTAGAAAATGCCAAAGAAACATTAGTGAAACTTGGAAAAGAGACGGTTATTCCACTTATACAAAAATTAGACAATGCTGAGGAATTCTTTTTTGAAAATATTAGCGATACCTTATTGGCAATAGGTAAACCTGCTGTTAAACCTTTGATTAACTCGCTAAACAGTCCAGACAAAAACCTAACAGAACGCTACATGAAGATCCTGGCGTGTTTTGGCGAAGACGCAATTACTGCTTTAATCAATGCACTTGGACATAAGGATGATAAAATCAAGAAAAATGCGATGAAGATCCTCTATAACATGGGTGATATTGTTATCCAACCATTAATTCAGGCGTTAGAGAAGAAAGATAGAAGTATTAACGCGATGAAAATTCTCCATAAAATGGGAGATGCAAGTATACCTTCACTAATAAACTCATTTGAAGGATCATCCACGAACTTAAAGCGCATTATTATAACCTTATTATCTGAAATGTCACCAAAATCCATTAAGCCTCTCATACATGCTCTTAACGAATCAAAGGAAAAAGCTGAAAATGCGAAAATTGCTCTATCAAAAATTGAGGAGAATGCAATAGCTAAAGAACTCCTTTCGATATCAAATGGAAAAGATTTTTCGACAATGCATAAAATCCTTGAAGGTGAAAAGGAATTTAGAGATCTGGCGTTTCGAATCAAACGATTGAGAGAACGTGAAAAGAGAAAAATGAAAATTGTAAATGAAAACAAAAAAGAGCATACTTAACAAATTTATCATCTCCATCTAAATGGGTGCAATTTAGCCGATTATTATCATTTAAACGTGTTATTTGAAGAGGAAGTACAAATTGGCTGTGATAGATGAAGTACAAATACGAAGTGCGGCAGATTTCTTCCATGACAACAAGGCTATTGCCGGCTTTGACAACTCGATGAAATGTGTTTTTACATCAGTCCGTGAGCTAGTTGAGAACGGTCTTGACGCCTCCGAAAGGGCAGTTGCGTGGACCAAGAAAAGAATTAAACAAATGGAGGAAAAAGGCAAACCAATTCCTAAGGATTTAATGCAATGGGCTAAAAGACGTCCCTATATCTATGTTCACTTAAAAACTCTTGACGAATCTAAAATTGCAGAACTGTTGAAAGTAGAAGTTAGAGCGCTTGAGAGTCATCTTGATTTTTTGGAATTAACAGTACAAGATAATGGTATCGGTGTGCCTTTTAATGACATACCAACATTATTTGGTCGCGTTTTAACTGGATCAAATTATGGGGCAAGACAAGCAAGAGGCCGATTTGGCTTAGGCGTTAAAATGGTTTTATTAAATGCTATGGCTACTGTCGATTTACCTATTAGAGTTAAGAGCCGACATATCACTCAGAAGTATACCTCTGACTTCAAAATCTTAATTAATTTACAAAAAAACGAGCCAATCATTGTAGGCGGCTCAGGAGCCAAACTTGATGCAAAAGATCCAGAAGCGCTAAATGAACCGGGAACAAAGGTTGGTGTCACGTTTACAGGATCTTGGCGTCTTGCTAAAAAATGGGTGCTTGAGTATTTTCACGAATTATCTATTATTACGCCCTATGCAACTTTTGAAATTCATCTTCCTGATTTGGAAGAACCAATAATTTACGAACGTGTTATTGATGAGATGCCACCATATCCCAAACTCACACAAATCCATCCTTGGGGCTGTGACATCACCCAACTGAAACGTGAAATTGCAGCTACACGTTTAACTGGCGCAACTAACATGATTAAATTTATGATGCGTCATTTCCAACGTGTAAGTAAAAAAAAGGCAGAACAATTTCTTGAGTTAGTCAATATCGATCCTAATAAGAACCCAAGAGAATTATCAAGCGAAGAAATCCGAAGAATCGTTCATGATGGCTTTTTACGTTCAAAACCCGATGAAAAAAAAGTTAAGAAAGAGAAACCAAAAGGTGAAAAAAAATTCACATTTTTACCCCCAGAAGGCGCTGCTCTTTCACCCCTTACAGCAGAAAGCCTAGAAAGGGGACTTAAAGAAAGAGTTTCTCCAGAATTTACTGTTGCATCAACTCGACCAGCCGCCGCGTATGCGGGTCATCCATTTGTTGTTGAAGCTGCACTGGCTTATGGAGGTACACTTAAGAGCGGTGTTACAATTTATCGATATGCAAATCGAATTCCCTTGCTTTTTGGGACTGGAAATGATGTAATTTCCAAAGTAGTTAATAGAGAAGTCGAATGGAAAACGTACAAAATCAATATTGACAATAGTCCTCTCGCAATTGCAGTATCTCTTGTATCTACCAAAATCCCATTTCCCGAAACCTCAAAGGAGTATATTGCTGATGTAGATGAAATTAGAGAAGAAATCACTAAGGCTCTTCAGGCTCTTGGAAGAAACCTAAGGACCTTTCTTTCAAGAGTTGAACGTGCCCGCCGAGAACGAAAGAGATCATCCCAATTTGAGAAATGGGCAAATATAACTCTTCAAAATCTATTTGAAATCACAAAAGACGATCCCAATACTCTCCCTGTAAATTTAGATACTCAAGCTGAGAAAATTGAAAAGGCTTTGATGACGGGGTACCCGCTTATTATCGAGCGAAACCGTCCAATCTCTTCACCGATTTCCTGTATCAATTATTGGCTTGAGCCTGATATCGAGAAAAAATTATCGAAAAAGGGAATTAAATCAGCATTTGAATTTTTGGCTACGCCTACTAAAGATTTAGCAACCATAAAGGAGCTTAAACCAGAACGCGTCGAATACGTAAAACGAAATACCATTAAAATGTTTTCACAAAGCCCAGATGCACCTAATATCGCACAATTAGAATGGGTAGACCCTGAAATTGAATTATATCTTAATAAGAAATGGGTTAAGACACTTTACGATTTCCTTGTTACATCAAATTATACTATCGCCTCGATTCCTGGAATAGGCGCTAAGTTTATAGAATTTATAAAACAAGAAACACTTAAGAGTTTAAACAAAGAATTTTCTGTTTCTCTTTCTGAGATTCCTTGGATTGATCAAGAGATATTCAAAAAGCTGAAAAATCAAGAGATCTACACGCTCTTTGACTTAATTAATACTCCTAGTTCCCGATTATCATTCATTTCTGAATTAAGTCATGTTTTAATTGAAAATGAAAAGAAAAAGATCATGGAGACCTTCCAAGATCTTCAAGCAGGTATTAATGAAATCGACTGGATTGATAATTATATTGCGAACACACTTAGAGATATGGGGATTAACACAGTTTCCGAATTTCTCTTGTTCTCAACTCATGAACTTGAAAGTATTGATCGAATGGTATTGAAAATCATTGATAACTCAAAACAGTTATTAATAGCCCAGATTTCGCAAGAAAATTTCCCATCTATAAGTCAATTCAAGTGGTACACGCCAGAGATCGGTAAAAAGTTGGCAAAACGTAAAATTTTAACACGACTTGACTTTTTACTTTACCCAACCTCTCGTCTCGCGAGAGACAAAGATTTAATTCCAAATTTAATCCAATACGTGAAAGAAAAGATAGTTCAGGATCTCAATAATACACAAACGAAATCGCTCTCCGAAATGATATGGATAGAACCTCATATTGAAAATGCACTTGAAGAAAGAGATATTAGAACCATCTACGATTTCCTTACCGCTGACGTCCAAAAATTGTCTAAAATAAAGGGATTGACACTTTCTCAGATAGAACGAATAAAAACGAATATCGGAACACCTTTGAGCATTTTAACATTTGAAGGGACACCCTTTGATGAAGATACATTAGAAGAGTTAAGGTCGCATAGCATATTTTCAATCGAAGATCTCTATTTCTTAAAAGCAAGACTGCTTAAGGCTCTTAATGCTTCTGAAAGGAAAAAAATAGAATCAATATATGACGTCCTCGACGCCCATATTGGTACACTTCCAAGAGTGGTACCTCAAACCAAATTTGTGCTGTCCCAATTTGGTATCAATTCGATTTTTGAATTTCTGATTTGGCCAAAAAATGAACTGGGACAACTAGGTATTAGCTTAAAAGAAATAGAATCATTAAAAGAAACTATAGACACTTCTGAAATCCTTGAAAATAAACGAAAAGGAACTCCTCTAAATTATTTGGCTATAGATTCAAAAATCCTCAAAGAGCTCAAAAAAAAGGGTATCAATACCCTTGAGGACGCATATTTCACCCAAAGAGCAACTCTTGAACGTTCTAAAATCGATTTAAATGTAATTTCCAATATAAGAGAAACGTTAAATGCTCCAATTACAATGATGCCTTCATTAAAAGCGCATCTTGAAATCATAGAGAAATTATTGAAGAATGGAATTAAAACGATCATTCTCTTCATTCTTTCTCCGCTTGATAGCCTACAAGAAATCACAGACTTGAATGAGGATGACCTCACCCAGTTAAGAAATAATATTCAGATAGATCCCTTAAAAATTCAGCAGGAGAAAATAAAACTTGGTGTACCTGTTCCATTAGGCATAGGGTTTGATAATAAAGAACTTGAAGCCTTAGAACAAGCAGGAATTCACACTATTGATGAACTCTTCATTCTCACAAAAGAACAGTTCACACCACATATTCCCTGGGAAAAGATAAACAGAGTTAAAGAGATTTTAGAATCGCCCGTTATGATTATGGAAAATGTTCCTGTTCATGCGATCAGGAAACTGGTCCAAAATGGAGTTTCCACTATTTTCCAATTTCTCTATTGGCCTAATGAGGAACTAATGAAAGTTACAGGTTTGGGTTCTAAGTTATTAAGTCAAGTTAAAAAAGAACTAAGAATCAAAAAAGGTATCACCATCGGCTCTTTATCTCGATTGGATTCCTCTGTTAGACGAATCCTCAGCGAAATAGATATCGACACGTTAGAAGAAGTTGTTGTTGCCACAAAAGAGATGTACGAATTACCTTCTGATACCTGGAAGATAATTCAAAATATAAAAGCAGTTCTCAATTCTCCAGTTTCACTTGTTAGCGAATTATACGCAAAATCACCAGAAACAATTGCTCCTTTAGTTCAAAAGGGAGTACGATCAATATTAGCATTCCTCTATTGGCCTGATGAGGATTTAGCTGAAATCACAGGTATAAAACAAGAGTCCATAACCTTCATTAAGTTTAATTTAGACTTTTCAAGAATCGAGGAAATCCTCAATAGCCCGCTATCATACATTCCAGCACTTAGATTTTCATTCCCAGAAGTCATTGACTCGCTTCACGAATCAGAAATTACTACAATTAAACAATTTCTTCAAACACCAGCGCTATCAATTCAAGAGTTGACTCAACTTTCAATTCAAGAAATCGAGAAAATAAAAGACTTCGTGAATCCTTTAGAAATAGAAGAAATCAGGAAAGAGCATGCAATTCCACTTTCTACATTGACAGCCTCTAAAAAAGAAATAAAATCAACTATTAAACAACTAAACAGGCTAGGCGTCTTGACTTATGAAGAATTAATTCCGCTTGAAGAAGAGGACGTTATTGAAGAAAGAATTGATTGGCCAATCCTTGAAGAGACTAAGAACATTCTAGATCTACCAATCCATATCGTACCTCACCTTTCTAAGGAGTACCGCAAATCCCTGGAAACAGATGGAATAACAACCATAAAAATGTTCATTTACTGGCCAAATCACCGATTAGCATCGATCTTAAAGAAAACAGTTGAAGAAATACATCAATTAAAAATTCAGATAGACTTAAAGCTCATTAAAGAGGTTACAGAGACGTCAATTGAGCTACTGTTGCCATCTGAGTTAATAAGCCCATTAACAGAAGCTGATATCAAAACACTCCAAGATTTCCTATTATGTCCAAATAAGACTCTAACTACAATAACGCGTTTATCAAAAAAGAAACTCACCACTCTTAAACAAAACATCGACTTGCAACAAATACGTCTTATTTTAGAGTTACCAGAAACTTTAGATGCATCTATCGATGTAGAGGAGATACTTGCCAAGGTAGCAAATCATAGCATCAAAAGCGTAATCAATGATAATAAACGCAATTTTAAGGAGGATATCCCAAAAGATATTGAGCAAGCTATTCTTCAAAATTTCAAGGAAATTTCACAAGAGCGTGTGAGAATATCCCTAAACAATATAGAAAAAGAACTCAACGCATCTCTGCTTATTGAAAGAAAAGGACAGGTTTCCACAACCATCTTAAGAGAAATTATTAAAGAGAGAGTTAATTACGCTTCTAAAGATTTCAAAGAGAACGTCAATAATAGTTTCAAAGAACAAATGGTGAAGAACATCAAGCAGTTCCTTGATGAATCTTTTGATAATCTTAAAGCAGTCGTTCTAAAAGGTACTGAAAAGCAGATCAGGAAAGAAGTCAGTAAGACATTCACAGAAGAATTTACAGCACTCAAGGAAGAGGCTATAAAAAAGGCAGTAGAGCAGGTTAAGGCAGAAACAAAAATAAAAGATACAGGACTAACTGAAAGCATTAAGAACGATATTCAGAACAAACTAGAAGCTGATGCTACAATTGAAATCAATAATTTCGTTAAAAATAACTTCCAGAAGCAGATTTTAGATGCTTTAAGAGAAAAGGCAGTAAAAATTGTCGAGAAGAAGTTCACAAGAAAATTCATACGAATTATTACAGAAGAGATCATACAGGATCTGAAACCATCAACAATGCAACAAATTGAGAAAATCGTTCAAAAGAACGTTCAAAAGAAATTCGACGAAAAAATTAGAACCGAAATTATTGAGACGATACAAAATTCGATCAACGAAAATGCAATTATCAATCGGGCGATTAGAAATATAATCGAAGCCAAAATGAATGAATTGATCACTCCATTCAAGGAAGAACTTTCTGAAGAATTTACAGAAGATATTATCCAAAAGTTTGACTCACCTATTCAAAAAGCCGTAACTGTTGCTTTGAAACCCATTAAGAAGGAATTCATTACTCCGCTCAAAAAAAGTAAGAAAGGCAAAATATCTAATGAAAAAATGGATGAAATCATAAAGGAAACGGAAGAAAGTATAAAGAAAGAACTTACAGAATGGGTTACAGAAGAAATAAGGCTACATTGCGTTAAATGTGTTACTGAGATCATTGATGAAACAATTCCTAAAATTAAGGAGCGTAATATAAAAAATATTGAAAAACTAAGAGAGAAACTCCCAAAATCCATTCATGACAACCTTATTACTCTGAAAGAGAAAAATTTAAAGATCCTTGTTAAGCAGAGTTCGACAGATAGAACCAAAATAAAGGCTATAGAAAAACACATCAACAGTATCGAAAAAACGCTTGAAAAAGGCATAAACAAAGCAAAAATTGAGACCAATCTAAAGAAAGAGTTTGAAATTTCACTTAGAAATGCCTCCAAAAAGACATTGAACAAAGAATTTTCGATAACAAAAATCCGGAAAATTGTAAAGGACATAATCGATGAAAAAGAAGAAAAAATGGCTTTAGCTCAACCCATCATCAACGATATGATAGATAAAATGGTAAGAGAAGAAGATAAGACACCTAAAAAGAAGCCAAGACGTAAGGAAAAGATAACAAAAGTAGAAACACTAGATGTATTCATACCAAAAACACCTGCTAAAAAAACACCTGCCAAAAAAACACCTGCTAAAAAAACACCTGCTAAAAAAACACCTGCTAAAAAAACACCTGCCAAAAAAACACCTGCTAAAAAAACACGCTCCCGATAACTTATTAAAAACGTGATGTGTTACAACCACGAGAGATTTTATTATGAATGATTAGCGGGGGAAATGAAAACACAATGTCAAGTATACAATTGCAAGTTAGAAATAAACTGGATACATTGGATAGAAACACAACTCTAGAAATTGATCCAACACAACCACTTGCCACAATAAAAGAGACCCTCCATAAAGAATTCAGTATCCCAAAAAAAACTAAATTCGTGTTTTTGTACGACAACAAAGTTATAGATGAGAAAAAAACTCCAAAAGAATTAAACTTCCCAGAAAAAAAGGTAGAAGTTGAAATCAAACTAAAAGTGAGTCTAAAGCACATAAAACGAATAAAAAAGGAACTTTATCTTCCATCAAAAACTGATTTCCCCTATGGTGTCATAGTCGTTGAAAACCAGTCTGCAGATTTGACACGTAAACGTTTAATTGAAAATGCTGCGGATTTTGTTATTCAAACCATGCAAGATCCAAAGAATGTAGCCTTTAAAATACCATCTCGAGCAAGTGAAAATATAGGATATGATGAAAAAACAAAAATGGTTCTCCTTGGAAATCAACATATGATTCGTGCTTATAGAAGTCTAGGATCTGTCCTCTCTGTTGCCCAAATGGCACGCTTAATGAAACTTATCGATGAGCAATTAATTAAGAAGCTACATACGACAAAACGTGACGTTTTTTATAGAGACGTTAATTTATTCCGAAGCCAAGATGTAAGTGATAATTTAATTGAGGACTTAGCCGTTATGCTCGGGGTAACGAGAGCATCGTTGAATGTCGTCGCGTCTACCAAAGGTATAGTTGTTGGTAGAATCAGTTTCAAGGAAAGCGGAGATTTCATTGATTGTACTAAAATGGGGGTTGGAGGTAAAGCAATTACACCCATGATCGACCAGATCACAGACCTAGACTCAGATGCAGAATTTGTCTTAGTTGTTGAAAAAGAGGCTGCGTTCATGCGTTTGGCAGAAGATAGATTTTACGACTATGTACCATGCATTGTCGTGACAGGTAAGGGTCAGCCGGATATGGCAACCCGCATGTTTATAAAATTAATACGAAAGGAACTACAATTGCCGATCCTTGGGTTGATGGACGCAGATCCATATGGATTAGACATTTTACGCGTATATACTGTTGGTTCCAAAGCTCTTTCTTATGAGAGTCCTGAGATGTCCGTCTCGGATATCAAGTGGTTAGGACTCCTCCCTTCAGACCTTGACGAATACAAGATTCCTAAAAATAGTAGAATCCCGATGTCGCCTCGTGACAAAAAGCGTGGAGAAGATATGTTGAGAGAAGATTTCGTTCAAGCACGACCTAGATGGGTAGAAGAAATTCAACTCATGCTGGAAACGAATGAAAAAGCAGAAATCCAATCTTTGGCACATGAAGATATTCAGTTTATGACAAACAGCTATCTCCCCAACAAAATTCACTCGGGCGACTGGGTCTAGTTTAAATCGTTTTCAAAAGACAAACAAAAATCGAAGGCTTTTCCTATAATTTTGGGAATCATTTGAGAAAAGATTCGAGCCTTTTCACTGCTGAATATTTTTCCTTATCATTTGCGATATTGTCTATGGCATCTTTCAATGTTTGAATTGAATGATCATAAACTTCTTTGTCTACAGGAAATGGATATCCATCCTTCCCTCCGTGGGCAAAACTATATTTTACAGGATCTTTCCAGCTTGCTTTTGTTCCGAAAATGAGGTCTGAAATAAGTGCAAGCGCCCTTAATTTCTTTGCACCCATACCTCTAATCGCAACCAGTTCTTCATAATTCTTAGGTTGAATGTTATAAGCCGTTTGCAGGACTTCCCAGTCTTTTCTATTCAAATCAATCGGCAGAATTGGGTGACGAGACGGCAGGGTGTAAGTTTCTACAGCATTCGAATAATCGGTAATTAGTCGTTGTTCTGATGAGTGAAGATATTTCTGTAAGTGTTTCGGGTTGTCTTTGATTAAATCAAGGCTTATCTGTTGTGTTTCAGAACTTTGTTTTGCAGTTAAATCCAAAACATGTTTTTCTACCTTGTCACATGCAATGCCGGTATGAGGCTCGTTTACAAAAGAAATTATAATGCCAGAAGACCAATGATACCGTCGTGCATAACGATTTGAACTATTCAGCCCCTGTTGAACAACAGCCCAGTCACCTTCTTCAGTAAAAAAGAAAGAATGATGATATAGCTGATACTCATCCTGAATGCAATTATTATCCACTTTTGCACTCAGTTTACTTGCATATTTTAATTCCTCGATCTTCTGAGTAGATAAGGAAAAGATATCACCTATCATCTCAATTTCAGATAAAGTTTTCTTTGAAAATCGTCCTTTTCCTCCAGTAACAGTTATCCCACTCTCGGGAGGAATCGCTGATTTTAATGCTCCGCATGTTGTAGTTGTCGTACCTGAACTATGCCAATCGAAGCCTAGAACACAGGAAAGCGCTTGGAACCAGTACGGATCTGAGATCCGTCTAATGAATTCCTCTTTTCCAAATTCCTCTATTAAGAAAAGAGTAATCCCAGTAGCGAGCTTTACCATTCTGCTGAACAGCCATCTTGGGGCTTTTCCACCGTGAAGTGGAAGATTTACGATTCCAGTTCGCCTCATTTATGAGCCTCAATCTGAAAAGTATCAGTGTCGTCCTTTCAGTAACTGAGAAAAGATCTCTGGGAGAATTAACTGTCATGGTGCGGCTTTACAGTAATTAAATATTACTTCG
>JAECRW010000294.1 GCA_016294985.1 Candidatus Sifarchaeum marinoarchaea
GGAGTTGACGAGTCAATGATTATTCTAGGGCTTAATGCATATCATGGCGACTCATCTGCCTGCCTTGTGGTTGACGGTAAGCTCGTGGCAGCAGCATTGCAAGCCATGCTGAGCCTAACAGGGTCCCAAAGATACTGGCAGTAAAGATCCCTGATAATGATTGACAAAGGGTCAATCTTGAGTTATACTTTGGTATGAAATTTATTATACCAAGGAGGATATATGAGTAGCTCTGTTAAGTTTGCAATAAGTATCCCCGATAAGGAATTTAAAGAATTGGAGGCCTTCCGGAAGAAAAAAGGGGTAAGTAGAAGTAAACTTATCCTCGAAGCTATTAAGTTGTGGAAAGAAACGAAAGAGAGAGAAAGGCTTATAAGAATCTATGAAGAGGGTTATAAAAGATTGCCAGAAAATCTTAGAGATATAGAGGCTTGGGAAAAGGCTTCTTTAAGTGTACTTTCTCAAGAGGACTGGTAATGCGAAGAGGTGAAGTATGGTGGGCCGAATTACCCCTACCCATCGGTCGGCGGCCAGTTGTGCTCCTTTCTCGTGATGAGGCTTACGCTGTAAGAAATGCTGTAACAGTAGCAGAAGTGACTACCACTATGAGAGGTATTCCCGTTGAGGTCGCTCTTGGCCCAGAAGATGGGCTGCCTAAGAGATGTGTTGTCAATTTGGATACGATTGTAACGTTAAGAAAGGAATTATTGCTAGAAAGAATTACCCTTCTTGGGAGTGAGAAAATAGAAGAGATCGATCGGGCCATAAAATTTGCCCTTTCCCTCTCGTGAGTTTTCCTTTTTAAATTGATAACCCTCGTCTCCTGAGGGCACCCAGAAACCCTTCACAATTCCCTCTGCGACTCTGGCGACATAGAGGCAATACCCAGGGGATGAAGTGAACGGCGGTTACCTGTTATTGGTTATTGCTGTTAAGCTCATTAGCTGGTAAGCATTTGAGCCCCCCTTCCGATAAAACAGGACTCTCGTTCCTCTTATGAGATAAG
>JAECRW010000132.1 GCA_016294985.1 Candidatus Sifarchaeum marinoarchaea
TTTAGTTCTATTAATAATTATGAAGTTTGATCCAAATAAGAGAGCCGTAATGAACGTCAGATATGATGATGAAATAAAAAGGACCTGCCATGAATTAAACCTCACTATATCTGAATTCAATAGAGAAAATGCACCAAAAGATGTGACTGAAGTCGAAATGTGGGGAATAACTAAGGCGATCGATACAATTGGTGGTATGATCCCGGATTGTATAAGCGATGTTGGCGCTTTTGGGATCGAACCTGCCTGCTATATCATTGGAAATAATGCCGAAGACGTCGTTAGAAAGGCTTTAGATATCGCTGATAAACTGTCTCAGTTCAATGATCAAAATAACACGTTTTAGACATGTTCATGTAAATCTTGAGTTCGTTGATGAGATAGTATAAGAGCTTCTAGAATATTACAAATGTAAAGGCATAAATACATAACTTAATCAGAATATTTAAAAAGACAAAGGTATAATAGGGGTAAGAACTCTGGAAGTAAACTCCAGAGTCCAGTGGCAAAATTTCAACGTTTGCAAATGTAAAACAACTATTGTGTGGTGTGACATCTATTGGAAAGTAAAATTTGTCCTAAATGTGGACTTGAGGTCGCAGCTCGCTTCATTATAAACCATAATGGCGAAAATGGTAGAGAAGGCGAATATGAATGGCGCTGCGAAGATTGTGAAGAAATCGTTGGTCAACTGAAAATTATAATTTCTTAACCCAATTTTCATTTTTTGTGTAGGCTTTGATTCTCGGCAATAATTGGGAAGGGGCTATACCTATATTGGTTAAATGGTTACATAACATAATCAGCGATAGCTAGCTTGTTTCTGCGATCCTAAATAATGATCCTTGTTTAGCGCTACTTGTGATGATTTTTCTTGACTTTAAAGACGCCCTTGTAAATGATACGCTGAATGACAAGTGTAATCGTCTTTTCAATAACTCCTCAGAATTAAGTTTGCAACGGAAAGTGTAATCTGCTATTATTCTTAGATTGGAAAAAAATCGATTAAGGACAAAGAGATCAATAAATAAGCGACTATGTAAAAAAAAAGAAGAGGGGAACTATACCGTTTTTTGATACTGTCTTACATCATGCCGGGCATTCCGCCCATACCGCCCATGCCGGGGGGCATTCCGCCCATACCGCCTGGGGGCATTGGTGGCCCTCTTTCAGCTTTACTGGCAATTACGTCGTCGATTCTCAATATCATGTGCGCTGCTTCACTTGCTGACTTTATTGCTTGCGTTTTCACGCTAAGTGGCTCTATAATGCCTTCTGTCATCATGTCACTAGGCTTGCCAGTATAAATATTTATACCGAACCATTTTCCTTCTGGAGTTTCGTGCTTTGCTCTTAATGATACAATCACATCTATAGGATCGTGACCTGCGTTTTCTCCTAACACTTTAGGAATTACTTCTAAAGCGTCTGCAAATATTTCAATTGCGATTTGTTCTCTGCCACCGATAGTTCCAGCATATTCGCGAAGTCCTTTAGCAACCTCTATTTCTGGTGCACCGCCGCCCGCAACAATTTTCTTGTCTTGAACAGCATTTCTGACTACGCATAGAGCATCGTGAAGTGCTCTCTCAGCTTCGTCTACTACTTGACTAGAGCCTCCTCTGATTACAACTGTAACTGCTTTTGGATCTGCGCAATCTCTTATGTAGACCATTTTGTCATCGCCGATCGTCGCTTCTTCAACAAGGCCTGCACTTCCTAAAACGTCAGCCGTCAATTCCTTGACATTGCTCACGATTCTTCCGCCAGTAGCTCTAGCGAGTCTCTTCATGTCACTCTTTTTGACACGTCGTACTGCCAAAATACCTGCTTTTGCTAAATAACTTACTACGTCGTCTTCTATACCCTTCTGAGCGAGTAAAACGTTAGCGCCTGTATTTATTACCCTGTCAGCCAGAGTTTTGAGCATTCGGTCTTCCTCTTCCATAAGGGCTTTAACTTGAAAAGGATCAGATATTCGAATCTCTGCATCGAACTCAGTTTTTTCGATCTCAAGCGCGGCGTCAAGGATAGCAATTTTCGCATCCTTAACTCTTTTTGGCATAGCTGGATGAAGGATCTCCTTGTCCAAAACCATACCTCGGACAAGTTCTGTATCTGTTAAGCCCATGCCTTGTTTTTTAACTACACTTACATGATCTAGGTCTGCGACTAGTCTTCCATCACGATCTTCCTTAATAAGACCGACAGCTTTAGCTGTTATATCCGCAAAAAGTTCTTTTGATCCAGCGACGCTTTTACTGTTCATTGCTGTCATCGCAACTTTCATTAAGATATCCACGTCTTCAGGGTCAATATCAACTGCCATTTGGTCTAAAATTTCGGTTGCTTTATTAGCTGCCTTTTTGAGTCCAGCGACGATTGTTGTTGGATGAATTTTTTGTTCTAATAATTCTTCGCTGCCTTTGAGCAGATGTCCAGCGATGATAACTGCTGATGTTGTTCCGTCACCCACTTCATCGTCTTGGGCCTTTGCAACCTGAACCATCATTTTAGCGGCGGGATGTTTCACGTCCATTTCGTCAAGGATAGTAGCGCCGTCGTTCGTGATTACAATGTCACCTAGAGAGTCTACAAGCATTTTATCCATACCACGTGGACCAAGAGCAGATTTAACGGCCTCTGCAATTACTTTTCCTGCAGCGATGTTGTTTATTTGAGCATTTCTTTTTGTGGTTCTTTCTGTGCCTTCCCTAAGTATCAGGATAGGCACTCCTCCGAGATTTAATGCCATTTTTTATTCCTCCTAAAATTCCTCATCGCCCATGTCGGGCATTCCTCCTGGTGGAGCTCCTGGTCCTGCACCAAGATCTGATGCAGCTATGACATCATCGATCCTTAATATCATCTGAGCGGCTTCGCTTGCACTTTTAATTGCCTGTTTTTTCACGGCCAGAGGTTCGAAAATGTTTAATGTATTCATATCAGTTGTACCGCCTTCTTCTGTATTCACGCCAAAACTGGTATTACCTTGATCATGATCAGCACGTAATTGCACTAATGTATCGATGGGGTCAAGTCCAGCGTTTTCTGCTAGAGAACGTGGAATTACCTCAACAGCATCTGCAAAATTGTTTACTGCTAACTGTTCACGACCTCCTAAGGATCGCGCGTAATCACGTAAACCTCTTGCAATTTCTATCTCAGGTGAACCTCCACCTGGAACTACTTTTGCGTCTTCAATCACGTTCCTCACTACACAGAGGGCGTCATGAATTGCGCGGTCCGCTTCATCAACGATGAGTTCTGTACCTCCTCGAATTAAGAGGCTCACTGCTCCTGGGTTCTTGCAACCTTCTACAAAAACCATGTTTTCATCAGAAATCTTTCGTTCTTCTACTGTCGCGGCTTCACCTAGGTCTTCTGGAATGAGTTCGTCAAGATTTGATACTATGCGGGCACCTGTCGCTTTAGCGAGTTTTTCGATATCTGATTTTTTCACTCGTCTAATAGCTGCAATGCCTTCTTTAGCTAGAAAGTGTTGAGCTATATCATCCATACCCTTTTGTGCGAGAACGACATTTGCGCCAGCTGTTTTGATCTTATCGATCATTTCTTTAATCATTTCTTCCTCTTGGTCTAGGAAAGCCTGCATTTGTGTCGGATCTGTGATATTGATTTTCGAATCGAATTCAGTTTTTGTTATCTCTAAGGCACTGCTGAGTAGAGCAATTTTAGCATCTTTTATGATCTTAGGCATGCCCGGATGGACGATTTCCTTGTCAAGGGCAATTCCGTTAATTAATTCTGTGTCCTCTAAGCTTTCGCCTTTTTGTTTTTGGATAGCGACATTCTCGATATCCACTTTCCACTGTCCATCGACTTGATGTGCTACTTGCTTGCACGCTTTTACGGCTAAGTCTGCCAAATAGTCACTGGAATATGCAACCATTTTTGAACCCATTGCGGTCATTGCTACCTTTTTGAGCATACCCACGTCTTCTATGTTTACTGGTACTCCAAATCCATCAAGGATTTCAAGTGTTTTGTCTGTTGCCTTTCGGTAACCTTCGACAAGGACTGTAGGATGAACATCTAAGTCAAGAAGCGTCTCTGCGGCTTTTAATAACTCTCCGGCAAGTACAACAACTGTTGTTGTTCCGTCACCAACTTCCGTATCTTGCGTCTTAGCTAATTCGACAACCATCTTCGCGGTGGGATGCTGTACATCGATTTCTTTTAAGATTGTAGCGCCATCATTCGTTATAACTACGTCACCGAATGAATCCACTAACATCTTATCCATTCCTTTAGGACCGAGCGACGTCCGAACAGCTTCGGCGATAACCTTCGCCGCGGCGATATTATTGCGCTGCGCATCGCGTCCTTCTGTTCTTTGCGCTCCTTCCCTTAGAAGCAATATAGGTTGTCCACCTAAATTTGCTGCCATGCTTTCACCTCATTTCTCCTTTGATTTTTTAATTTTATTGTAAACGAGAATAAGTATATGTAGAGATCTACATGAAGTACATGTAGATAGATTTGGGAAAACATGGAAGTAGAAGTAAATAAAAAGTTTACGCAATTGTCAAT
>JAECRW010000295.1 GCA_016294985.1 Candidatus Sifarchaeum marinoarchaea
TATAGACTAAAAAAATCATATCTCTTATGCTTCCAGTTTATAAGTTTTTAAAAACATGAACTTTTGACAACGACGTTGAATAAGAAAAAAAGAGCTTCTGTAGGATCTTTATGCTGCTACTGCAATCTGAAGGTGCTTTACTAATTCTTTATATCTGTTTCGAACTGTTACTTCTGTGACTCGTGCAACTTGGGCGATTTGTCGCTGTGTTCTTCGTTCATCTTCTAGAATTCCTGCGATATAGAGCGCTGCAGCAGCCATTCCAGTTGGATCTTTTCCTGCTGTGATACCCGCCATTTTTGCTTCTTCTAAGAGTTTTATAGCTCTTTTTGATACACTTCCAGAAAGATCTAAGTCGTTAGCAAATCGTGGAATAAAGTCAATTGGCGTACTTAATGGGATTGACATATCAACCCTTCTCGCAAGTAGCCGAAACGCTTGTCCTAGTTGTTTTTTGCTGATATGTGATTTTTCTGCAATCTCGTCTAATGTACGGGGAATTTTTCTGATTCGACAGGCTGCATATAGCGTTGCCGCAACCAGTGATTCTATTGAAGTGCTCCTACTCATTCTACTTTCTAATGCCTTGCGATAGATGATTGCTGCTTCTTCTTTTATGGAGCGTGGAATACCCATTTGACTAGCTAAGCGATCTAACTCACTCAGGGCTTGAATAAGATTTCGATCCCGAGAACTATGAGTCCGTGTGCGACGTTGCCATTTCCGTAGTCGATAAATCTCAGCACGCCGACGAGGTGCCAGGTTTTTTCCGTAAATATCTTTGTTTTCAGGGCCAATCATAGTCGATAAGCCTTTATCATGGATGTTGTAATTAATAGGGCTACCTACACGGTCTCTTTTCTTTCGTTCTTCAGCCGTGTAACTTCGCCATTCGGGTCCTGTATCAACCATATGTTCTTCAATAACTAGCCCACAATTGTTACAAATAATCTCACCACGAGTTTCATCACAAATAACATCAGTAGAGCCACACTCAATACAA
>JAECRW010000133.1 GCA_016294985.1 Candidatus Sifarchaeum marinoarchaea
CCGATGATGCAGATCTAGTAAGTTATTCTAGTGACTTTATGATAGATGTTTTTCTAAAACCAGATGTGGTGATTCTTCCAGAAAATACCCCTCAAATAGCAGAAATTGTAAAATTAGCAAACAAGAATAACATAGCTATCACCCCCCGGGGGGCAGGAACCGCCACTCATGGAGGTAGTATTGCTAAAGAAGGTATTTTACTTGATTTAACACGTATGAACAAAATCAAAGAATTTGATCCAATAAGTATGATTGCAAAAGTCGGGCCTGGGGTCGTATATGAGGATCTGAATCGAATTACTGGCAAAGCGGGACTATGGTTTCCAATTGAGCCACCTTCAGGAGCGGTCTGTACAATCGGAGGAATGGTTGGAAACAATGCTAGTGGGTTAATGGCATTAAAATATGGAACAACTAAGGACTATATCTTAGCGTTGGAAATAGTTCTAGCTGACGGTTCGATTATAAAAACAGGAAAATCTGTGCTTAAGTCTAGTTCGGGATATGATTTAGTTCATCTTTTTGTGGGCTCGGAAGGCACCTTAGGAATCATAACAGAGATAACCTTACGCTTAATCCCAAGGCCAAAGCAAATAAGTACTGCTTTCGCATCCTTTCAAAGTCTTAATTATGCGATGGATGCTATTTACGAAATCCGAAGGGTTTTAACACCTGCAGGAATCGAATTAATAGATTTACAAACACAAAGGGCAATTAACGAGATGGAGAAAGACAAACTTGTTCCTGAAGTTGAAGCCCTTGTCATTTTTGAAATACATGAATTCTCTGCTGCAGGCCTCGAAGCCCAGAAAGAGTTAATTGAATGGGTAGCTCATAAACACAACTGTAACGAACTCAATTGGGCAAAAGACGATGAAGAACGTGAACAGATTTGGAGAGCACGAAAGGCAGCTACTGTGGTTTCAGTTCGGTCTAGAACCTCTACGATACTTGGCGATCTAATAGTACCAATTAAACACGTTCCAGCAATTATTCGTTACATTCAAGAAGTAGCAAAAGAAAAAGACCTATTAATTTCTATTATTGGTCATGCTGCTGATGGAAATATACATTACTTAATCCCCTTTAATCAAGACGAATCGAAAAAAGCCTTTGATGCAGGTGATGCAATAGTCTACAAAACTCTCGAATTAGGTGGATCAGTTACTGCAGAACATGGCGTTGGCTTTGAAAAAACAAAATATATGGAATTAGAGCATGGTGAAAGTTTGAATATAATGAGGACTATTAAACAGATTCTAGATCCAAAGGGCATATTAAATCCTGGCAAAATATTTCCTATGGAGACGCAGTAGAGGAATTAACGTGAACAGCAAAACTGATTTTCCAAACTTAAGCAAGATAAGAGAAAAAATCATTGAATGTGTAAAATGTGCTTTTTGTAAAGCAAACTGTGTAATATCAAAAGAGCTTCTTTGGGAATCTGCATCGCCTCGAGGGAAAATGCTTATTCTGAGGGGTCTACTTGATGGTTTTGGGACATTAACAGAAAAAACCATAGAATCTCTCTTTAACTGTACGTTTTGTGGTGAATGCGAGAAGGACTGCCTTGCAGGCATTTCTCTTGGAGAGGTGTTTTTAGCATCAAGAAAGGATCTTTTCAATCTTAACCATGAGAATAAACTTTCTGAAAGCGCTACGCTTCAAAGAGTTGATTTACTTTGCCAAAGACTGCAAGAAAATTACAATCCACTTGGAAATCTACCCGAAGAAAGGACCATTTGGGAGCTTGGACAGGACGTACAATTGCCAAAGAGTGCCGAAATAATTTATTTTGTCGGATGCATGCCAGCTTACTATCGAAAAATGGCCCGTACAACCTTCCAAATACTTAAAGCATTGAACGTCAACTTCACTACACTTGGAACAGATGAACGTTGTTGTGGAAGTCTTTCATTCTTCTTTGGTGATGAAAGGACTGCTAAGGAATTGGCACAATACAATGTCTCAAAAATAAAAGAATCCGGAGCTAAAAAAGTCATAACCTCTTGCCCAGGATGTTTACGAATGTTAAGGCTCGAATATCCAAAGATACTAGAGAAAAAACCAGAATTTGAAGCGATTCATATAACAGAACTTCTGACAGAATTTCTTGAAGCTGGTAAACTACAGTTTCAATCAGAATTGAATCTTTCCATAGTATACCATGATCCTTGCGAATTAACTCATTTTAATATATACGAGCAACCAAGAAGGATTTTAAAAGCAATTCCAGGCATTAAACTCTTGGAAAATTCGGAAAATGAAACGCCTTCCTGCTGTGGCGGCGGAGGCGGCTTAATGTCCTTAAATGCAAATCTATCAATAAGAATAGCCAAACGTAAATTAGAAACAGCATTAGACATTGGTGCTGAGGCATTAGTGACATGTTGTCCCGCATGTAGCGCTACATTCACCTCTGCAGCGAAGGAATATAATTTACCCATAAATATTATAGACTTACAGGACCTTATTTTGCAGTCTCTAAAGAAAATCGAAAATTAGATGTTCCAATGAGATTTAAGAGTAGTTTGATGATGAGTTTTTTGGTTGTCTGCTGTTAAATCGGTCCAGTCAAATAAATGTGTCTGAATTTGAATCCCGTTATTTATATGGCATTCAACGACCTTTTGGAATAAGGGTTCTATCATTTCTCCAGTCTTTGCTGAGACCTCTACATAACCCTGTATATTTTTTAACTCACAATATGCTTTAATTTCTTCTATAGGCACATTTCGATCAAGATCTGATTTCGAACCGACCAAAAGAATCTCTGAATTATGTATGTATCCAGTATCTATTAATTCGTGGAAATGTTCAATATTTAAAAAGGTCTCCATATCTGACAAGTCAAAAGTCAGTAGCAGTACATCTGGCTTTATTCGATTAACATCATCTAGCATGAAACGAAAACGGTCTTGACCACCAAAATCATATAAGAATAATGTGTATTCCTCGTTGGCATGAAGCCGTACTTTTTTGGTTTCACAATTCATAAATACTGTAAGTGGGACGTTTTCGTTAAATTCATCTCTAATGTAACGTTGAAGTAAGGAGGTTTTCCCGACTCCTCCATCACCAACTAAACATACTTTAATATACTTCTTAGATGCCATTATTTGCATCCCAATGTTTTGTCGGAAAAACTCTGTCTAACAGTTCACCAGTTCAAATATATAAAACTGAATGGTGTTATTTAAAACTCTGATGTAACCAATGAGGAAAATCCTCATATATTAATGGTTAGATGTATTTTTCTTCACAAATAAAAGAAATGAGAACTTTTCCAAATTTCTTGGAAAGTAATCTTTCTAAGTGACCCTTTCCTTTTTCAGTATTGTTTGAAGAAAAAATACCTTTTCTGATATAGTGGATTACTAATTGTAGTTTTTGGTAGCGAAAAAGATTTAAAAGGAAACAAAGTTATATTCGTAGAACATTTTCTTAGAATTCGAAGTTCTATTTGTATATCTAGCCAATATTACGTACATAAATAAATGTAAGGTGGTTTTATGAGTCCTTCAAGTGTTGTTAGAAAATCAATAACAATTCCTGCCGATCTTTTTGAAAAATTAATCGAATTCAAAGATGAGAATGAGATCTTTTCTCATTTTTGCACAAGAATCTTTGAACTGTTTCTAGAGCGAAGCCATATGGCTAAATACGATCGTATCGGCATTTCGAGAGCAACTTTCAATAGACTAATTGATGTATATCCTAAAGAAAAAATCATTGAACTAGTCCAATCGCTGGAAACTGGTTTAGAAAAATCATTAGGCAAAAAAATGAAGAATATCGATTTAGAAAAAGAGATAGCGCCATATCTAAAAAAAGTTTTAGTTGATATCAATAATATATTTACTACACTCTCTTTTAACTTCTTAGAGGGACAAAAAGAATTTCAACTAATGCTTACTCATAAATCGACAGATGAATACGCCGACTTCTGGGCAGATTATCTAACAGCGTTCTTTAACGACAGAGGATATAGCGTTGCTGAACAAGAGAAGAAGAAAGGCTACCTTTACATCCACTTTAATAAAGGTAAGTAAACTCTTCTTCAAATTCCCTTTACTTCTATTTTTATTTAGAATGCCTTTCATATTAACGCGTAAATCGCAATTACGCTCAATGATATTTTGAGGTTATATTTCTTGATAACACAACCTGAGTTACGCGCGTATGCTTGTATGATTTTGCTTTTTCTAAACAGTGTAGTAACTGTTATTTTCTTGATATTCGGTAGTGACATTGGCCTTCTAACCTTTTGGCTTGGTGCTCTGGTAATCCCTATTTTCTTTCAGTTGCAGATAAACAAAGAATCCTTTGAACAATTTGGTTTCTGGACAAAAGGCATGCTAAAATATTTGATATTAGGCATTGCAATTTCACTATGCCTCGTTTTAGTACTTCTTGGCATCGAATTGGCCATAGGAGGAATTCTTCTCAATATTACGGAAGAATCTCTTGTATTCCTACCTGGGCTGGCAGTAGTCCAGATTTTTGTCGCAATAATTGAAGAAATAGGATCTCGGGGCTATATTCAAAGAAA
>JAECRW010000134.1 GCA_016294985.1 Candidatus Sifarchaeum marinoarchaea
CAGGGAAACACTGAAAGAGCGAAAGACTATTTTCAGTGGGTTCTTGAGAGAATCGAAAAATATATTCCAGAACAGATATTTGATAACACTTTACAGGTCTCAGTTTCACCTTTGGCATGGTCTCATGCTATGTTCTTGATAGCGACAGATTTCTTAGGTTCTTGAAGAATAAACTTTCGAAGATCATTTTTTTAATAGATTAATCAAGCCTGAAAACCGCAAAACTAATTCATAAGAGAGTGTATTACCAAGAAAATCATATCGTTATACACTAAGTTCGTATAAATAACCATTCACATTTGGATGATCTATGTTATACGCTGTAAACAAAAGGTTAACTTTGAGAGAATGTGAAAGATGAGGATATGGCGAATATGCCATTAAATAAAATTTTGTGATCGAGCTTTTAATAATCTTGCTAATATCATCTTTAGATCTGATTTCCATCTGTGGTTTTAGATAAAATTCTGCAAGCCAAAATATATCGGAATTATCTGCCACAATTTGTGAGCCCTGTGGCAAATGGACCTCTATATACCTGCAAGTCATCTTAATTACTTCTTCTCTGTCCCCAATATGTTCTGTCCCATTAAAATAAACTTGACCGATTATAAGCAAGCGATAATAACGAGTTGCTAGAAAAAGACAACAAAAAAGGAAGACGGTATACCCTAACAGATGAAGTTTCTTATTACCTCGCATAAGTAGCCTATATCTTTTTGTCTTCTGGAGCAAAGGCTGTAACGAATGTGGAAAATACTGATACATACTATAGCTAAAGTCGTGAATGAAGTCAATCCCTTTACTTATTAATATACACATTGGAGGGATTGTCATTAAGACATATCTTGGAAAATTCCAAACGGCGTGGAGGACTCTTAAGTTATATGCTAACACGGTATATCCAGCAAAAGGTACAAGTATTAACGTGAAAAGCAGTATCCCTCTTCCATCTTTATCATAAAATACCTTTATGATTCCTAGAAAGAAGACTATTAACATGAATTTCAGTTCCATTGCAAGAAATTCAATACCAAATAACGGTGATATCTTGATTGTTGGATCTAATAGTGTAACTAGGGCCTCATGAGTTGTAATTTTCATAATACCAACATCAAGTAACGATGGAGATAGCATCATAAATGACAAAATCGAACTTAAAAGAAACCTAACTAGATTAACTCTAAATGAAGATGCAAGTATTTTTCCCTTTTCTCTTAAATTGAAATGATGAAAGATCAAAGAAAGAAAGAAAATTGGAAAAAGCATAAATGAATATATTTTTGTTAGGAATGATAACCCCATTACGAATCCGAATATTAAGTAGTCACTCCATTTTTCGGTTTTTAGCGCTCTTAGGAAGGCAATAACTGAAAGAGTTATAAAAAATGTAGCTACAGGGTCAATAAGAACGATACCACAATAGACAATATGCCAGGGAAGGATAGAAATAATTAAAGCACTGATTAAGCCCTCACGTTGCCCATATATATTGTTAGCCAGCAAATATGTAGCTGGAACTGTTAACACGCCGAATATAAACGTGACAATACATCCATGTAGATAAGTGACGCCAAACAAACGATAGAAAAGTGCGATTATGAGATAGTAAAGTGGTGCATAATTTTCCTTTTGCGCCATAGCATAGCCTGAATATTTAATGCGGATTCCAAGGCTCCTTTCGTAAATGCTTCTTGAATATATTGAAATAAAACCTGAATCACCAATATACCATCCAAGCATGGGCAATCTTAGCAATATCGCAAGGATTACAATACCACTCAATAATAAAATTTTAGGCTGTTTGATACTTGCTAGAATCGTATTCTTCAAAATACATCCCCAAAAGTCAAATTCCATGTGAGACTCTATCTACATTACGCACATTGTCTAAACTAAACAAATTAAATTTATTCAGCGTATTACTCGATTTTCATAGTATCTATAGCACATGCCAACCAG
Organism: Candidatus Sifarchaeum marinoarchaea; assembly: GCA_016294985.1. Classification (GTDB taxonomy): domain Archaea; phylum Asgardarchaeota; class Sifarchaeia; order Borrarchaeales; family Borrarchaeaceae; genus Borrarchaeum; species Borrarchaeum marinoarchaea. The sequence goes on from JAECRW010000134.1 coordinate 1,963, forward strand.
ATGCCTTTATTTATTTAAAAAAATATTGTCTAATTTATACGTTTTATTGAGAATTCGGCTCACCTACGGGATGCAGCTTTTCATATGAAGAATAATCATCATATTGTTATGTTTTTAAGCAAATTGAAAAATTCAGTTAGGGCATTATAAATCGCTGTTGGCATGCTCTAACATTACAATCTTGATAGAAGTCAAATTCTAGAAAACCGATTAATCAGTCTCAGTCTAAATAGCTGTGCGAAACTCTACATTGGGCTTACATAAAAATATTAATAAATTGAATATTGACTATGATTCAACAAGCTGATCAACAATTGCAAGTTGAAGAGGGGATAAAATTCTCGGAACTCTCTCGCATAACAGGAACGGCATGTCTAAATAACATTCGTTGGAAGTTAGTGGAGCAGTTAGGAGCAGAGCATACCTACGGATACGTCACAAAGTACCAGCGTAACAAGTTAGGACTGGAAAAGTCGCATGTTAATGACGCGTTCGTAATTGCAGGCGGAACAAATCAAGAACGCTGCAGACCTTATGAGGTTATACAATTGAGACGCAATAATCGTTCGCTACAGAAGAACAAAAAAGGATTCAAACCGTCTATTAGGAGACAGAAATACCAGTTGCAACCATATGACCTGGTTAAATATTTTAATAGAATATATAGAGTAAAAGGTGTCCATTGTTACGGAAACCGGGTTGTTTTGGAAAATCCTAAAGGAAAAAATCCAAGTGTAGCAATGAAAAATGTGAAGTTGGTAAACTATGGAAAAGGATTATTATTCCACTTATGTTAGTCTAAACGCCTCGTTCCTCTCCACTTTAAAAGGAAGGAGTCTTCAGAGGCGATTTCAATGACTTTATCTAAATTGCGCAAATTTTTTAGTTCAAATAATGTCGGTATATTATTATTCTGTATATCCATGATTCTTTGTCTCCTTTTCATTTCTGACGGAACTTATGATTTCTCAGTTGATGGAACTGACCATCTTTTCTTGACTTTACAAGTAGTAGAAAATCAATCCATTAGCTTTCGCTATTATCATCTTGGTGCAACATTCTATGATGGTCGATATTATAGTCTTCGTGCACCAGGATATTCTTTTTTTGCCGTCCCCTTTTATGTGCTCTTTAAGCTATTTGGAGGATCAATTAGATTTAGTATGAAGTTCGTTAGCGCACTTAGTTTTTCCCTCACATCCTTGGTAGTTTTTGAATTGGGAAAGTTGATTTATAACAAGCGTATCGGTTTAATAGGATCTTTTCTTTTTATTTTTGGCACCTTTGCTCTTGAATACGGTATTCGGATATGGGCGCATGCTCCATCCGCTTTATTTGTCACATTAACCCTATATTGCCTTTTTCGTTTTCGATCAAGTGAAAAAATTAGATTTCTCTTCTTTGCAGCGATTTCTACTGGGCTAGTTTTCGCTATGAGATACGCTGATTTTATTGTCATTATTCCAGTGCTTGTTTATCTGCTTATGAGTGAAAAAGAAAACATATTTAAGGGCTCGATAAAGACTTTTGGGCTATACTTTTTAATTTTAATCCTGTCAGTGACTCCGGTTTTATTTTATCACTGGATTGCTTTTGATAATCCATTTGCAACCGGATATTCTCACCCCAGGTTTGAATTTGAAAGGCCAGGGGTGTTATATCCTGAAAATCTACCGATAGCTCTTTGGACTAGTTTCTTTATCTATCGAAATATAGATGATCTGACATGGAATATTGCATATCATTCTTCGTTAATAGAATCCTCACCGTTCTTCATCCTATCTTTCTTTGGGTTCTTTTACTCTTACAAAAAGAAGAAAACGGAAACTATCACCTTCATAATAACAGTATTTGCATTTGCGATATACTATGGTATGAGATTACGTTGGTGGGGCGGTTTTTGTTTCAATATGAGATATCTTACGCCTTTATTACCAATTTTCTGCCTTACAAGCGCACTTGCGATATCAAAAATATCAAAGAACTTCTTCAAAGAACTTAATACTGAATTTGTGCTAGGAATCGTACTTACGGTTTTACCTTTAGTCGCCCTGGTATTTCTGCTCCCAAAACAATTCTACTTTGTTTTTGTTGAATCTTTGATGCTTTTTTACGATAAGAAATTTACTAGATATCCTCCAAACCAAATAAACTTCGCAATTGCTTTGATTCTCTTATTAAGCTTTGTCTTCTACCTGTTGATGACTCAAAAAAACTTCCATGAAAAATACATTTCTTTAGCAAGAGGATTTTTCCTTGGCGTTTTATCTTTATCCCTGATTTTCTCTGCGATACTTAACGTTTATCTAAATATTGTGCTATATCCACATAAAAATGGACGAGTATTACCCTTTCTTGACGCATTAGGAAGACTTGTTGGTATAGAAGTTCCAGGATATACCTTCTATCACTCACTTACGGCTGTTCCTCTTTTGTATTATATAGTCTTTGGCTTGTTCTTAGGATACGCCTTAATCTTTCTTTTCAACTATTTTTACTTGGAAAAAACTAATCGTAGATTTCTTGAACAAAGTTAATTCACCATTTAGTTAACAATAAAAAAGGCAGAACAACT
>JAECRW010000135.1 GCA_016294985.1 Candidatus Sifarchaeum marinoarchaea
AAAGCATGCAATACGGGCTATGATAGAACAAATATGCTCATTCCTGGTGCAGGTGTAGGAGGTTCTTGCTTAAACAAAGATCCGTATATTCTTTCCTATTCTGTACGCGAAAAAGGATTTGAGCCGTCTCTAATCCTTTCTGCACGTGAGAGGAATATTTCAATGCCCAGACATGTAGTGGATCTTGTCAAAACAGCATTTGATGAGATGAAAAAAGAGCTTAATAATTCAAAAATAACTGTTTTAGGTTTTGCATTCAAATCTAACACTGATGACACGCGCGAGACTGTTGCGGTCCCGATTATCTCTGCTCTAAAAGAAAAAGGTGCAAATATAGTTGTATTTGATCCGTATGTCCCTCAAGAAAAAATTGAATCATTAGTAGGAAAAACCAATAAAGCCAAAGTACTCCTCAACGCAATTGAGAAAAGCGATTGTATAGTTGTCCTAGCAGATCACCATGAGTTCAGACAATTAAGATTGTCTGAAATCAAAAAGCATCTTGCAACACCTGCAGCAATAATTGATGGACGTCACGTCTTTGATCCAAAAGAAGTCATTAAAGAAGGATTGATATTTAAGGGAGTAGGACGCCCAGCGACATATTTTAAAGAAACACTTGAACTATGAGTAATAGTTAATACGTACTAGAAAGATTTAAGGACCTCTCTATCGAGAATCTCTACGATAGACCTCCAGTCGTATTTTTTCATAATCAGTTCTCTAGCGTTCTTGCCTATTTGTTTTCGTAAATTAGAATCTAAAATCAATTTAATGACTTGACTTGCGAATTCGTTCATATCATCGGCTAAAATTATATTTTTTCCATTTTCTATTACAATACCCTCTGCGCCTAGTCTTGTTGAAATGACGGGTTTTCCTGTGGCCATATATTCTAAAATTTTCAGTCGTGTCCCAGAACCCGAAAGGATTGGTGCGATTGCAACATCCGCTGCTGCAATATATTTCGCTACGTCTTTGACATAGTCTGTATAAAGAACAGACTTATGGTTGAGATGAGCAGGAGGATTCATCCCAACAACGAGAAATTTGCAGCACGGTACTTGTTGTAAGACATTTGGTAGAATCTTTTGGAATAGTAACTCAAGCGCTTCTATATTTGGTTTGTAATCTAGTTTGCCCATAAAAATTACCAGGGGGTCAGATTCCGCATTATATTTCCTTCTTATCGAGGAGGCGTCAATATTTGGGTGAAATTTCTGAGTATCTGCTCCATTAGGTATGATATGTATTTTATTAGGTTGTATACCTAAATTGTTTAAAGCTTTTTTATCGAGCAATGAGACCGTTAATATACTATCTGAAAGATTAGCGAATCCTTTTTCTAGTATGAATGAAAATAACAGGCGTTTAAGACTTTTCATGCGGATGGCTCTCAGAAACTCCACATTATGCTCATCAAGAACCAATTTTTTACTATAACCTATTTTTAGTATTAAAGCAGGTAATAAAGACCATAAATGTGCTGAAATAATAATCTCTATTTGTTTTTCCTTTATAATTCGCTGACCGAGTTTCAGAAGATAGTAAATGATAAAAAGTGGTTTTAGATAACGTGGTGATTTAAACTTAATAATATGTAAGTTATTGATGCGAACTTGATTATTATCGTTTCCTGGAGCAATCAGGAAAACTTTATTGCCCAACAAAACAAGGTTTTTTGCCATTTCGAAGATTCTAACACTAACTCCAGATTTAGGAGCCGCTTCAAAATAACTAAGAATCATTATCAATTTCATGGTTTTCCTCAATGAGTTTTCCTATTTCTTTAAATAAAGTTATTATTATCATTTCATCTCATTTGATTGTAGTAAGTTTTAAAACCGCAGTCAAAATAGAAAAGTATTATTTCTGAATCAATTCTCACGTGCGCAAATCGACGGAGTGAGTCAATAAGATGCAAAAGGACTGGCCATCAGTCTCAGTTGTAGTACCTGTTTATAATTCAGAGGACACAATAGGTGCATGTCTGGAATCTATATTTAACCTCGACTATCCAAAAGAAAAACTGGAAGTAATTGTTGTTGATGACTCAAATGATAGCACTCCAGAAATTGTGAAGAAATTTAATGTCAATCATGTACGCTTCAATAAACGGATTGGAATAGGATATGCTCGAAGAATTGGAGTAGAAAAAGCTAAAGGAGAACTATCTGCATCGACAGATTCGGATTGTCGTGTAGAACCAAATTGGCTAAAAGAACTAACGAAACATTTTGAACGCCCTGAAGTTGGTGGTGTTGGGGGAGGTGTTATACTTCATCAATCTGATAAAATGGGTAAGTACATCGGTGCGCTCGGATTTCCGGCAGGAGGCTTGTTGGGCTTTGAAACAATGTTTCCTGTGACAGATTCAGGAGAAATAGAACGAGTATCCACAGCAAACGCGATATTTAGAAGAAAAATCCTATTAGAAGTCGGAAATTTTCATCCTTCTTTTTTCTATGGAGGCGAGGACGTTAATTTATCACTAAGAATCGCAGAAAGTGGTTCATATAGAATAATATATGAACCCAAGGCGATTGTACATCACTATGAATCACGTAATACCTTACCAGGATTTATCAAATGGCATATTAGACGGGGAGCGGCATATTACTCAATTCATAAGAGGAAATATAAGGTAGGGCGGACTTTAGGGCAGAAATTCTTACATTACTTATATCTAATATCTAAGATGAGATCTATTTGTAAAAATGATAACGAGGTCTATTTTCCAGTTCTGCTTCTATTAGCCGGTTTAATGATATTTTGTACTGGTATTGGCTATATTATTGCGGCTCTTATAGGTGAAGATAAAATTCATTAAGTGCAAAGTTATTTAAACTTAGACTTGTTCATCCCCTCTAATGTAAGCGCAGCCTTAAAGTGTTTCTATAAAAAACACAAGATTTCTCATTTGTTTCAGATAGATTATAATTTTCTGAAGGCGTAAAAAAATGGCCAGAAGACTTTGGGAACTTGGTATACTCCTTATGATTATCGCGGCAATCCTCATCCTAGTAGGAGTAATTATAATCGCAATTAGTATAATTGTACAAGAAATTATGAGTCTCGGTCTCACTGAAATGTTAACTGCTTTTATTTGGCCCGGCAACTTAAGTAGCTGGAGAGGCTGGCTTATAATTGTTGTTTGGTGGATTTTTCTTATAGGATTAGGCTTCATTGTTTTATCAGGGATTGTAGGATTGATTAGCCCTAAAAGGAAAAAGCCTGTCGAAATAAAAACCGAACCTTTAGTGACTCCAGAAAATCTTAAGGTTGTCGTGACTATACCCGCTTACAATGAAGAGGAAACCATAGCAGATGTTATAGAAGGGTGCAAAAAATATGCGAATGAAATTTTAGTGATTGATGATGGATCCACCGACAGGACAAGAGAAATAGCTCAATCGGCAGGAGTAAAGGTGATAGTGCATAAAACGAATCGAGGCCTAAGCGAGACTATTCAGGATGGCTTCAGAGCAGCGTTAAATATTGGTGCAGATATTATTGTCAACATTGATGCAGATGGACAATATTTACCAGAAGAGATCCCCAAACTCATAGATCCCATTGTAAGGGATGAAGCCGACTTTGTATTGGGCTCAAGATTTGCTGGACACATCGAAGAAATGTCATGGATAAAAAAATTTGGAAACAGGCTATTTACAAGAGTTGTGCGCGCCCTTACTAACACTGAAATTAGTGATGGACAGACAGGCTTTCGGTCATTCAACCGGGCAGCAGCCATAGCATCGATAGATTTAGCGGGTAGGTATACCTATACTCAAGAACAAATCATCAGGCTTATAGAAGAAGGCTTTCGTGTTGCAGAAGTTCCCATTTATTTTGCAAGGAGAATAAGCGGATCATCTCGACTTATTGCAAGTCCATTAGGCTATGCGGCAAAAGCGTTTGCGGTCACGTTAAGAACATACCGTGATTATCATCCTGTGCTGTTTTTTGGAATAATTGGAGGCATATTCATTTTAGTAGGTCTATTGTTAGGAAGTGTTGTGGTTTTCGAGTGGATAACCACGGGATTAGTCTTTCGTGAGTCTACAGCTGTACTGGCAGCAATGTTCGTAATGAGTGGCTTCCAATTTTTGCTCTTCGGATTTCTTGCAGACATGTTCGCTAACTTAAAGCGACTGGTAAAACCAAATAGTGACGGCGAAAAATAGAAATTTTATTAGGCTAGCTGGATATAAGAAAAAAAGATGATCGATTATAGCGCTTTTCTAACTTACAAACTTCTATTGATTGGATTACCACTTCTAATAATTGTATTATACTACATAATATTTACTATTTTTGCTTCAATTCGAGCCTCTCCACCTATCAAAAGTCAAAATATCCTAAAAGTAAGCTATATCGTTCCTACGTATAATGAGGAACGAACTATCAGACAAAAAATTGAGAGCCTACGGGAGATAAAACCTCATCAAATAATAGTAGTAGATAGTGGTTCAACTGATGCCACACCTTCTATTTTGAGTGAATACGCAAAAACTCAATCTATT
>JAECRW010000136.1 GCA_016294985.1 Candidatus Sifarchaeum marinoarchaea
TGTTTTATCAATAACAAATTAGCTGAAAGAATTACTGAGCTGAGTTGATATATGGTCAAAATTCATATTGAGAGCCGCTCTCGGAAAGATCTCAAAAATAAAGTGAATACAACTTCGGTTACTGGACTGTATACGACAATTGTTAACTCAATAGTCTGGCGGAATCAATATAATATTGACCGAATTACAAGCAATCTGCATGAATTTGGTAGGCAACTTGGCGAAGTTTTTTACCCACTTTTATCGAAAGTTTTGGATTCAAGCCTTATTGAGAAGAAAATTGAGCGTTATATAGAAGATTTATGGAAAATTGTTTTTTTAAAGAAACCTAATCGATGTAAATGGGATAAGAACTCCAAACAATTAGAAATAATCTCCAAATCATGTGAATTATGTCAGAACATATCTGAACCCGTCCATTTTCCGTTTTCTGAAGCTATTGCTGGTTTTATTGAAGCCATCATCGAATTTGCCTTAGAAGATATAGGTATAAAAGGTCGCTTTTCTTCTTCAGGAATTTCGTGCCACGAATCTGAATGCTCAGCAAAAGATGGGACACCGTACTGTAAATTCATTCTGTTAAGAGGTGAAAATTCTGTCTGAAATGAACAGGCATTTGCTACCTATCATGTACGGTCTATTTATCAAACATCTCTACAGATATAACGAGTCTTTCAAAGAAATCCGCAGAGAATTAAAACTGCGGGGAAAGAATTTCGGAGAAGAAATTGCGTATAGTATTTTTTCAAAGGAGCTTTTGAAACTCCAAGCACCATTAAAAGAGGGAATGATAAGGAATTTGATTAAAAATTTATGGCTGAAATTATTTGGAATCTCTCCAAAAATATCGGGAAATAAAGGTATAATCAAAATAAGCGATGCTGAATGCGCCATTTGTGATACACTAGCTTCAGAGAAGGGAGAAGGGTTTCTTTGTGATTTTATTGCAGGTATCGTTGAAGAGTTTTTTTCCCTGATTTACGAGGAACTAATCCATAAAGGATGGAGAGTAAGTTGTATTGAAACTCGTTGTAAAGCTTTAAAAGATGATTTATGCGAATATGAACTTCGTATCCTAGAAAAAGTCAGTTGAGGTTATCATAATGGGATTATACTCGGTGTTTGTAATCTATAAAGACGGAAGGACTATCTTTTCGCACAACTTTTGTGAAGAATACATGGGTGGTGTTGATAATGACCTCATTTCAGGAGCACTTAGTGGCATCAGTTCCCTTATTCAAGAAGTGATCACAACGGGTAACGGACAACTTGAACAGATCGATTCTGGGGATACTAGATTTGTATTCGAGTGGGGGGAAAACCATGATTTCATCGTTGTGGCTTTAACTGATGAGCTTACTTCACCAATTCTGTTGGAAGAAGACATTAATACAGCAGCAAAGTTGGTTTCAATTAGATATGGCCATGCTCTTAAAGAATGGTCGGGCGAGCTAGCAGAATTTGAAAAAATTGACGATTTTGTGACATTATGTTTTGAGAAGACATTACGAGAGACATTTCGTCCTATATGTCGAATTCCTACTACTCAAGAGGTTCATTCAAAAAAACTTGCTAAGTTATCACGAGAAGAATGGGCACTTCTTGAGTCTTGTGATGGTAATAAATCTATGTATGAAGTGGCCCATGAAAACAATATTTCGCGTATAGAATTTTTTACTCGTCTGAATAAGCCATTAGCAGGACTTGAGAAAAAAGGCATATTAAAGATATTCTTTGGCTTGAGACGCAAAATGGCAGATCAATTTAAAAGCCCCTAATTATTCGTTTTTTCTGTCGTTTGGGCTTAAAAGTTGAAAAAGTAAATTCTTTATCTTTTATTTTACTAGAAGATACGTTCAGCTTTTTGTGAAGTATTGTTATCCCAATTCCTGACAGAAGTCTTTTTAAATACATCGAAAAATATAGGGAAAGGCAATAAAAAGGTGAACAGAATGACTAATAGCATCGTAAAAGGCCTTGAAGGTCTTATCACTGGGTACAGACGAGGCGGCAATAGGCAGATCAATAAGCATATGTTATTAAAATTTCCAAACTACGATTCTGATAAAGAAGCCGCGCAGTTAATAGGTCGAACAGTAGTTTGGCTTTCTCCTGTAGGTAAACGTCTCAAAGGAAAAATCTTACGCCCCCACGGAAGAAATGGCGTAGTTAGAGCAAGATTCGAACATGGTTTGCCAGGTGAAGCCATCGGCGGAAAAGTAATAATCGTCTAGTTTCAGTGCTTCTTGAATTTTAGATACTAGCAATATTTGCGAACCCCACATCTCGATGACGTGAACTGGCAAGGGAGACTCAATCAAACTTTGAGAATGATCGCTTATAGTTACGCTGATGAGTGGACAGGTTTACACCTGTTCTATATTCTTAGAGTTTAGGGGAAAAATTAAAAAGATGAAGTCTAGGATAAATAGAACTCCCATTTTTGATTTGATAAAGCAGTTTATTTATTATCCAGTCTTTTTGATCATAGGCGTAATCCTCGCCCTGTTTATGAGAATATCCTTCTCTCCTTTGGATGGAACGATCTACATACCTCAGGCAATTATCCTTGGAGTCATTGCCGTTATTTTGGGTTTATTTTTATATCGAAATACCGAGACACTGCTAGAACGTCCATTTCTACTATTTGCTTCTTTAATGACTGTTCTTCTAATCGCTTTTCTTTTGACGACATTTAATGCCCCATACACCCCTCCAAGCTATATTCTGTTAGGTATCGTTTGCACTATAGCTATATTTATATCGTTATTGTATACATTTCCATCATTTCCATTTTATTCTTATTTTGAAAACTCGCAAAGGAAAAAAGAAGTTATAATGATTGCTATTCTTGTCATTTTAGCCATTCTTCCAACTCATACTTTTTTAACAAAGCCAGGTTTTCCAGAGAGTCATGACCTTACATATCACGTAAGTAATGTATGGGTTATGTACCGATACTGGAGAGAGGGTATAGCATATTCTCCTTTCAATCCTTGGAACGGAATTGGCGGTCTGGCATTGTTTCGCTTCTATCATTTTCTTGGCTATTATTTTGCATTACCTTTTTTATGGTTTTTAAACACCTTTCAAGCTTTGAAGGGTGCAATTGTTATTTCATTCATCCTTTGTGCTCTTTCTGTTTACTATATGACCAAAAAAATTTCACAGGATAGCATTGCAGCAAGTATCTCCGCCATATCTTTTACATTTATAGGACTCCATCTTACTACAGCATTTTATAGAGGTACCTTTACGGAACTAATGGGCTATACATATGTGCCTCTTATTTTCATCCTTTCAAGAGAATCTCTAAAAAAAGATTCGAATAGGCGTTTAACGAAAGCAATATTTTCAGGTATTTTTCTCGCAGGATTGATATTGACGCATTTACCGACAGCGTATAATGCGGTATACATAATTACAGTTTACTTAATTTATTCACTTATAGATGAACTTATCTCTCATCAGCTTACTGTTAATCGAGCTATTTTGATGGTGATATTATACATTACCCCTATTGGCGTAGGATTGGGATTAACTGCATGGTGGCTTATCCCTGCATATACGCAGACTCCAAATATTTTATGGGATGTTGAAGTTGCTTTATCTACTGGTGGTAATCCCGCAGCACATTTTGTTAGTTTACCACAGCTCTATACACGTGAGTTATGGTGGCGAATGAGGGGATCTAAGATCGGTATTGCCGGTGAAATGCCATTTTACGTGGGTATCATATCTCTGGGACTTGCAGTGTTTTCTTTTTTTATAAAACCAAAGGATAAAAATTCTAAGTTTTTTATGGCACTCCTTATTATTTCACTAGTTCTAGCAGATTATCCCAGCGTTTGGATCTATTATTATGTGCCCCTTATCGCTTTCTTCAAGTGGCCATGGCGATTTTTGTTACCCGCATCAATTTCTATCGCTTATTTAACAGGCACGGTCGTAAGTACTTTCTATGAGAAAGCAAAAGCATTTGAGATTAAAAGGAATTTCAAGTTTCGTTTAAGCCATTGGATTCTTGTAATTACCGTCCTTTTGATTCTAGTGGATATGTGGCCATATACAGGCGCCTTTAAATGGGAGTACTATCCACAGGACGAAGACTATTTGAATGCCTTACAATGGATTAAGTCGTACGATACTGGACTCTATAGAATAGGAGACCAGTATGGGAGAGGTAGAGGGGAATCAATAACAAAAACTGAATATTACGAGGCTTATGGTCCTCAGTGGTGGACAACTTCAAGATCGTTGGAAGAAATCGGCTTAGAACCATCATTTACAAAAGAATTGGGATATCTAAGCTTAAAATATGTTCTAGTACAGCAAAAAAAAGAGGCAGAATGGTTGCTTTATGGATGGCAAAGAATTAGGTTATACGAGAACTCCAATATGAGCATTCTTCAAAATCCATATTTTAGACCAATGGTCGAAATCGTTGACAATGCAGATAGTATATTTCCGAATAGTGTAGGCACTGCCGAATTCGTGTCAATAAAGCCAACTTCTTTGACT
>JAECRW010000021.1 GCA_016294985.1 Candidatus Sifarchaeum marinoarchaea
AATCGTTCTATATTGAAGAATAGAAAGGGATTCAAACCGTCAATTAGGAGACAGCGGTACCAGTTGCAACCCCACGATGTGGTAAGCTATAATGGAAAACTATACAAAGTCAAAGGCGTCTTCAATTATGGAACATGGGTACGATTAAGTAATTCAAACGGAGCTGGCGTAAACACTAATATTAAAAACGTGGAGTTGTTGAAATATGGAAAAGGATTGGTATTTACGTTTGAAAACAACTAATATACCGCAATTCATCTCCACCCTGGCGGATGGAATCTTCTTGCGGAGGTCAGATAAATTACAAATCTAATGCCAAGTTTAAGGAATGAGGTCAACTACCCCACCCTGAAGGGAAGGGGCTTCCAGAGGCGAGAGTTGTGAATTGAGAATGGTAGACTTATATCAAACCGAAGATTGGAAAGCAGAGAAGCATGTGCTGGTAATTGCAGAATTACTGGCGAAATAGCCTGCGAATTATTGACGCATTAGAATAATTAATAAGGAATAATTTACAAATAATTCGACATCAACAAGGATAGGTGAATCAAGAATGGCGGCTTTATATCAAACTGCTGATTGGAAAACAGAGAAACATATTCCAGTAATTGATGACCCTGTGAAAGAAGGAGATCTTTTCAAGGTAACCGTTAGTGTTGGTAAAGAGATAGCCCATCCGAATACTACTCAGCATCATATCCGATGGATAGACTTAATTTTCTGGCCTGAAGGCGAAAAATTCCCGTACCAAATTGGCAAAACAGAATTCCTTGCTCATGGTGAATCAACTCAAGGCCCAGATACTAGCACCGTATATACCCACCATACAACCGTGTTTGCCTTCAAGACAGAAAAGAAGGGAAAATTAATTGCAACCTCTCATTGCAACATTCATGGTCTTTGGCAAAGCGAAAAAGAATTATAGGTTTAGTGAACGTTAGTCTGTAAGCAACAAAATCTTAAAAGAACTTTTTTTTCTTCTAACGCTAGCAGCTTTCTTTTAAATCACTTCTTTTTTGAATTCATTGTAATGTAAAATGATGAGAAGTATCTAAATTTTTTAAAGTATTAACGCTTTACATAAAAGAGTAGGGACGTAAACAGGGGAGTATCCTTACGGTGATCCTATGACTAAACTAAAAGATGTCTGGTCTGACGCCGACAAATGCATGCGCTGCGCTAACTGTCTAGCAAGTTGTCCCGTTTTGACAACTGCAGGATTTAGCGTATTTCCTGGTCCTCGAAATGTGATGAGTGAAGCTCCAAGACCATTCGAAGAAATTAATGCAACACAGGACCTCTTTCATCTCTGCACAACTTGCGGACATTGCAGAGAAGTCTGTCCCTCCGGAATAAATACACCGCAAGCGATGAGCCTCTTGAGAAGTGCGGTCGTTGAAAAGGGCTACGAAGATTTCTATATTCAATCAGCCGCAAAATCCACAAAGAAATTTAAGAATCCATACACAAAGGAGCAAAGCGAGCGATGTGAATGGTCACAAGGCTTCAAATTTTCTAATACTTCAAAAATCTTATTTTATGCTGGTTGTACTTATTCCTTTAATTATCCAGATGTGCTGAAATCAACAATAAATATCCTCCATCAAGCAGATATAGAAGTCCAGTACCTTCAGGAGAATGAAGAATGTTGTGGAATCATGCTATATGATGGCGGTTATCTTGAGGAGTTTCAAGCTCAATTAGAGGCCAACATAAAGAGATTTGAGGGAGCTGGTATAGATCTGCTCGTAACACCCTGTCCCGGCTGTTTTGGAATGATCAAGCGAGAATATCAAAAGTTTGCAAACTACAATTTTCACGTACAACATTTTACAGAGTTTTTAGTAGATCTTATTAATCAAGGTAAATTAAAATTTAAAAATTGTGACGCTACAGTAACTTGGCATGATCCATGTCATTTATCACGGAAAATGCGCGTTTTTGATGAACCAAGACAAATTATTGAATCAATTCCGGGCTTGAAATTCAAAGAAATGCCAAATACAAAATATGATAGTTTTTGTTGTGGTGCAGGTGGTGCAGTACTCGCATCTAGAGCCGACATCTCTATAAAATTGGCCATGCGACGCATAAAAGAAGCTCAAAACATTGGTGCCGATATAATCTTGACGATGTGTCCCGCATGTGAATCTATTTTAGAAAAGGCAATTCGCTATCTCGCTTGGGAGGATGAGGATGATGAGGATGATGAAGAATTTAAACTCTCTGATTCAAGTTTGAAATTAATGGATCTGTCTACGCTAATTTCCCAGTGTATTCATTGATTTCATGTCCTATTTTTTGATTTTTCGTTCATCAAAACTGAAGAAATTCCGACGAAAGCGAGAGTTATCAATTCTTTGCCGATTTTTGTATATTTTTCAACTATAAAATATGTGAGGCAAAAAGAGGTCATACCAACCTTACAATCATTTATAAAAATGCGGAATTAGTGATAAACTCCCACATTCTATAATAATTATCAATCTTTCCGTAGAAGGAAAAACCAGCCTTAAGGTTATCAGGCTGTTCACTCGTCACCGAGTTCAAGACATACTTCATTAATACTGTTTTTTTTAATATTTCTGCAGTCTTGAAGGAGGTTATCCTGCTGTGCTTGAAGAGGTCATGGATCATTGACCATTGACGGTAAGGACTGCTCTTTTTCAAACGGGGCTCGATAAACTCCCCGACTTGTGAGAACACCCAATTGTAAACGGTTGGAAATATTTCCTTGAAGCCCAAGCCCCTTCGAGCTATTACATAACTTGCGAGGTTATGTACCGACAAATTATGTAATCCTGAATATTTGTATTTACCTATTATTGAACTATATCCTGGAAATACCTTTCTGAAGGAAACACCACACTTTTTACACTTGCGTTCTAGTAATTTTAAGGCGGTGGTCTTCAAATTGCTCAGTTTTCGATTGAGTTTCTTGTTATATGAAAATTCTTGGTCTAGTTGTAAATCCTCGACTACGATCCCTTTATGTTTATTAATGCAATAATTGACAACTTTATCCATCTTATAAGAAATATAGTCTGTTCTCTTATCTTTTCTATAGGTGTGAAGGTTGCCAAACGATATGGTCTGATATGAGAGTAAGTTGCCGTAAAGATCTACATTGGTTAAGGCAACAAAGTTATATTAAAATCCAATCCAATTGCACCAGTTTCGTACCCGTAGCGTGGTGTTGGTGCTGGAATCTCATAGGAAACATGAATATAATATCGTAATTTATCCTTAATTAACTGTCTTTTTACGGACACTGTGTATTTTTCTGCACTAAGAATTTCTTTAAACCATTTTTCCTGAACATGATTTACTGACATTGGTATAATAAGCCATTTGCGTCCTTTTTGCTTAGTAAATGTGCGTATCTTAACTTGTTTACCTTCTAATATTTTGATATACCAGTTTCTTGCACCTTTTTGCTTTACTCCTACACAACTAAAGGAGGAATCTCGCTGTATTCTAAATTTTTCTTTACTTATTTTACCACGTAATCTTTCTCTGAATAATGTCTTCCCACCGAACACGACAGGTTCTAGTTGTAAGTTTTGTATTTTAGCCATTATCGATGATCTACTCGCATATAACCCTTTCAACCTTCTGTCATGTAAATCTATATTTTTTATTTTGTTGATTTTTTTGATTATTGTTTGCAGTTGCTGTGTCATATATTTACGTCGCTTCTTTAGCCATGTCTTTTGTGCTTCCAGTGTCGCCTTGGTATCAATTAAAATCGCGTTAACATAGGGATTGTTATGACAAACACTCATTAAACATTGCTGGATGTTTTTACCCTCGCCAAATCGCTCAGTAATATATTTTTCTCCATAAAACAACAGTTTATAGCCGATTCGTTTTACTCGATTGTATATAGTTAATATCTCATGGAGCTTACGTTCCTGTGTCGTGTCTGGATAAATTCTGAATTTGACCGTGTGTATCATTTTTCATCTTACTCTCTCTGAGATTCTAACGAAGGTTTTTTCGGGTGTGTCAAAGTTCTCCCCATTTTCCTTCCTCTTAATCTATGTTATAAAGCCCGCTATTTTTTAAAAAATAGCAAATTCAAAAAGAAAACGCGCACTAATACTCAGAATTTAATCATAAAGAAACCGACTAAAATAATAAGCGTTTAATTATTCATACAAACTATAAAGAATTCTTGGTGGTCAACACGACAATGATGAAGATACCAATAGATTTAAGTATCAGAAACTATAGTTCGATGTGGATATACTATCTATTGTAAAGGTAACACCCCAACGGGGTGTGTATAAATGGATTCTGTTGTGAAGCCACTGCAGGAAAACCATGTGGAAGTATTTGAGACTTCTGTTCGACTTTTAATGGACCAGGGAAAAGCAGCGGTGAACTCAATACTCAGAAGTCCAGACAGTTTTCAAGAAATCTGTGAAACGTTAAAAGTAGCTAAAACAGAAGAAAAAGTCATCCACATTACAGGAATGGGACGATCCGGAAAAGCAGGAATGCTAATAGGCGAATTGCTAAAGAATATTGGTTTTCGGGTGAGCTATATTGGGAAAACACTTGCGCGACCAATTAGAGAGGGAGATGTAGCGATCGCTTTTTCGGGAAGTGGTTGGACACGGGAGACATGCGCAGATGTGGATTTTGCTATAAGAAAAGGCGCTACAATTCTAGGTGTTACAGCAGACCTAAGATCGAAAATAGGAAGAATTTCAGATATCAACATTAAACTGCCAGGGAAAAAGGACATTCCAGAAGGATCTAGATACGTTACAAAGCAACTTGAGCAAATTATTGCAACACCACTAGCACCAATGGGAACTGTATTCGAATTGAACGTAATTCTTTTTGGAGCGGGACTGTTAGGGGGTCTGAATTCTACTTCAGATTATATAAGTGGATATGAAACTGTCACAAAAAAGATTTTACATGAGCTTGATTGGACACTATCGGATCTTTTAAGCTATGAAAACAATAAAGCGCAGCTCATCAGTGTAATAAAACTTTTTGAAGATACAATTATGCATAAATATCGCACTTATTGGATTGGTGCAGGATTAACAGATATCATTGCTGGAATGCACGCGATGAGATTTCAACATCTAAAGACAGAAGTCGAACAAACCTATGAGTGGCGTTTTCGCGATAAAAATGATCTATTGATCGCCATAAGTGGAAGCGGAGAAACTCCACCTGTTTTACATTATGCCAGTGAAGCTAGAGAAATTGGCATGCAAGTGCTAGGGCTCACAGCCTTTATGCCTTCTTCACTCAGTAATAAGTGTACACACGTCCTTGTCGTACATGGCCGCGAATATCGCGAATCTGCTCACAATAAGAGAATCAATAGTTCTGCAGAACTATTTATTCCAGCCTTTGAATATTCTGCCGCTAATATCCTAGATGGGATTGCTGCACAATTAGCGTTCAACCTTGGGATGTCCGAACCCGAAATGGAACACGAACACGCTTAAGAACAAAATTGTTCTTTCCCTGGTCCCTTTTTTTTATTATAAAGCACTATCAGAGTCAAATATTTGAACACGCTTCGCAATCATCTCTTCTTTGTATCTGCATAATGTCAAAAGACATGGTTTCTCCATCAAATATCAGCAAACGTCCAATTAAGGGATTTCCTATTCCAAGAACGAGTTTAAATGCTTCCATTGCTTGAAGCGTTGCGAGGATGGCTGGAGTTGCACCAAGCACGGGAAATTTCTTTTGTTCCAGAGGTGGGGTTGGAAATATGCATCTTAAGCATGGACCTTTACCTGGCACGATCGTAGTTAATTGACCTTCTAGTCCATAGATACCTGCATGAACAAAGGGTATTTTATAATAGACACAAGCATCATTGATAAGGTATCTTATGCGAAAATTGTCCATTGCGTCAATTATGACAGCGGAACCTTTAACCAGGTCAAATATATTGTCTTCAGTGATTTCAAGAGGTAATCCCTCAATTTTAATATCTGAATTCATCTGTACTAGTTTTTCTTTCGCGGAAATCGCCTTATCTCTTCCGATATCCTTTTCCCAGTGTAATATCTGCCTATTCATGTTGGAGAGGTCTGGCTTGTCCTTATCAATAAGCACAAGGTGGCCCACTCCACCTACAGCAAGATATATTGAAACAGGGCTACCTAATCCACCAACGCCCATAACTACAATTTTGGATTGCTTGAGTTTTTTTTGTCCTTCAACTCCCCATCCTTTGATCATCATCTGCCGATCATATCGTTCCAGTTCCGAAGGTGTCAAATATTTTGAATTTTGCATTTTGTTCCCCTTCCTTGATTATGACAGCGGTATAAGTTCTCAATTAAAAAGATTTTTACACAAATCATTTCTTTTTATCTGTTATCATTTGAAGCTTAATAAAAAAGTTTAGTCTAAAGGAACTTATAAGAAAAGTGACAGCAGGCGAAAAGTCACTCCGCCTAAAATCAGTGCTAACGCAATATCAGCTATAATAATAATAGCTGTCCTTTTCCAACCATATTCGCGCATTAATGCTCCTATTGTTGCTACGCAGGGTACATAAATCATTGTGACGAGAGAAAAGACTATCATTTGAACAGGTGTTAGAACCAAATCAAAATTAACTGTACCAGATACATCTGCCAACAAAATTAATGTTAACTCTTTTCTAAGAATCCCGAACACTAATGGTATTGCACTAAAATCTGGAAGCCCTAACCAACTTACAAAAATAGGAGACATCACCATTCCCAGTATTTCAAGTAATCCAGCTAAACGAAGTAATTCTATTATAAGGCTGCCTGCAACCATCAGGGGAAACGCAATATACACGAAATCTTTGGATCTGTTCCAAGTTTTTATTAACATCACTTTTATTGAGGGTTTCTTGTAAGCTGGCATTTCCATAATGAGGCCCAATGGTTCACCTGGAACTGTTTTAAATGCAATTCTTCCTAACACAAATATCAAGACCAAATTGAACAAATAAAGTCCCATTGCCCATCCAAAACCAACAAATCGTGCAACTAGTCCAAGTATGACTACAGTCCGAGCTGCACAAGGAATCAAGACAACTACAAATCCTGCAATCAGTCTTTCTCTGTCAGTTTCCATTATACGACAACCAACGCACGCAGGAACGCTGCAACCATAGCCAAGTATCAAGGGAATAAACGCTTTTCCATGAAGACCCATTTTATGCATAATATTATCCATTAGGAATGCCGCTCTGGGCAAATAGCCTGTATCCTCAAGAAACGCGAGTATCAGATAAAACGGAATAATGTATGGCAAAGCTATTGTAATTCCTGCTAATATACCCTCCACCAAACCACGAGAAATTATAGAAACAAGTGGTGGGGGTAATCCAGCGTTTAAAAGAAAGATTTCAAGATTTGGGAGTAATGCACCATAAAATATACCTTCTAAAATCCCGATCAGAAAATTGCCTACTACAAAAACGATGGCAAACATAAGAGCCATAACTGCAATCAAAAATGGATAGCCAAATATTCGGTGAGAAGTAAGTGTATCTAGTTTTTCCTCAAATGTAAGTCGAGGTTCCCTCACGAATTCTTGTACTTTCTGGGCGATTCGATGTGCAATATTATATCTCTCGGCAGCAATAGCTACCGAGGAAATATGGCCGTGTATTTCTTCAATTTCTGTGATATGTTCGCTGGCTAATTCAAGGATAGCCGATCCATTTTTGTGTTTTTGAACCTTTTCAACAATAATTTCGTCTTTTTCTAATATCTTGATACTAAGCCATCTAGGAGGATAAAGGTTAGAGAGTTCAGGAAGGAATTCCATTATTTTCTCTTTTAAGTTCTGAATACGCTTTTCAATTTCTCCACCGTATTTTGGTGGTGTTGGAATAATTTTGGTTTTTCCCTGAGCTACAGCTACCACTTCAGAGATAAGTTCACTTATACCCATCCCAGAAATAGCCGTAGTTCCAACAACTGGGATATTTAATAATTCTGACAGTTCTTCCAGATCAATACAGATACCCTTTTTCGAGCAAAAATCCATTTGATTGGAAGCCATTATGACAGGCGCTTCAAGTTCGAGTAATTGTACTGTGAAGTAAAGATTTCTCTCTAGATTAGAAGCATCAATGACATTAATTATAATATCTGGCCTTTCCAATGCTATATATTCACGAGACACCACTTCTTCAAGGGAATATGCAGAAAGAGAATAAATGCCTGGCAAATCGAGGACGTTAAAAGTATAACCTTCGTAATATAGCGTACCTTCGGCACGTTCCACAGTTTTTCCAGGCCAGTTTCCGGTCACCTGGTTAAGGCCGGTTAGTTGATTAAAAATCACAGACTTGCCGACATTCGCATTCCCAGCTAGAGCAATGCGTAGGCTTTTCTTGTTTTCCAAAGAATTCACCTAAGTCTTAAGAATTAATAGGCTTAACAAAAATCCTTTTTGCAATTCCATACCCAATCGCAAGACAAGTATTTCGGATACAAATCTCAACAGGACCTCGAAGTAGCGCCTTCTTATTGAGTATTATTTCTGCTCCGGGTGTAAGACCCATGTCTGCGAGTCTTTGAACTTTTCCTCTGCCGCCAAACATGAATTGAACGACACCTTTTTCTCCCACACGGAGCTGTGTAAGTGGGATGACTTCCTCAATTCGTCCTTGTATTCCCTCAAGGTTCTGATAAAATAAACTGATATTAGAATTATTTAGCCCATGTCTATGCCAGTCAATAGAGTTTTTCCCTTTGTGTTTTGCTAGAAATCTGTGAAGACCTCTTTTCGGATGTATGAAACGGTCATGTACATATTTTGCTCTATGTATTCTAAGGGCTTCATTACCCTTTTCTGTTATTTTTAAAACGCCTTGATCTTTAGTAATCAAATCATTAGATTGAGCAATAGCTACGACTTTTTCAATATCTGAAATGGGAACGCCTAATTCGTCAGCTATTCTTTGGAGAGGGAGTTCCTTAACACCGTTGACTTTGATAAGCTCAAGAAAGCATGGGATGAGTTCTTCCAATTTTTGGATAGACATGAAGTCACCCGTTGTATTAAACCACACGATTTTAGTCAATGACAAGAAGGCTATGTACGTATTATAGGTCAGATTTAGGATTACCTAAATCTTTCTTATAAATCTTCTTATATCTTTTCGTATTTACAAGAGAATTCGTTAGAATGCGCGAATAAAATGACAACCTCCTAGAAATTCCAAAAATCTAATAACACCTATTTTTTTGTAGTTGCTCTTTGCGAATGAAAAGAGAAACTTGCGGCAAAACAAAAAATTATAAGCAACATAAATCTAAAGTTTAATTGTAAAAGTATTCCACTGTCATTGAATTCGTGACGGTGGAAATGAACTTAAGCGAGGCAAAATTTAATGACTAGGGCATTGCTCTCTGAAGCAGACATTACGTTACTTGCAAATTTCTTTAAAGCGTTAGGAAATCCAATACGACTTGTTGGATTGAATGAAATGCTTAGAGGAAACAATCGTTTAATTGATATCGCACAAGAGTCAGGAAAGATGATCAAGAAACGAAAGCAAGGCAAAAAAAACAATAAGTTTCGAAGTAGTGATATTGCGGAGCACATCAAAAAACTTTATACTGTAGGTTTGGCTGAAAAAGTAGGAAATAGTCCGAAGGATCTTCTGTATCTCCCTAGCAACGAGAAACTTATTAAAAAGTACTTGAGGCTATCTCGTGAATTTGCAGAGTTAATGGCGGTATCCAATCAACTTAAAGAACTACAAGCAACATCAGAACAACTCAAACATGCAAAGGACTCAATACAGATCGATGATTTGTCATCGGCTTTATCAGGAAGTCTGCCGAGTTTAGATAAACTAATTAAAGAAAAGAAAAATGAAATTAAGAAAAAAGCTGCTACTTTTGAAGAAATGCTAACGTAAGCGTATAAAGTGCATTCTATATCGAAATCATAATGAGTTATTCGCGTTCACTCCAGCAAGATATCCTGTTGTAAGTGCGACGCCAAGACCAGATTTTTCACTTATATAATCATAATTGGCAAGAATTGACCCTGCTGCAAAAAGGTTTGTAAGCACGTCTCCATTTTGAGCTATTGGTTTCATTGCCTGATTTACTTGAATTCCAGCAAATGCAATTCTATGATTTCCGGATTCAAGACGTCTTTCTGAGAAATTATTCCTATTATCCCTATGCACTGGTAAATTGAAAACGGGTTCGTAAAATTTATTCCCATCAAAATACAAGCCTTCTGCGATGAAACTACCTGATGCAAGCACATACACATCTGCCTTAAACGTCTGCCTATAAATATCAGATACTGTTTCCAATGTTTTGCACTCATTATTTTCGATATGTGCACTTAAAACTTGAAGACCTCTGTGAATCTCAACACCAATGTCATTGGCAGCATTTTCTAAAATTTGTTGAAGTCTCTGTCCAGGCACTGATGGTGGGAGAGATAGACATTCAAACACTGGAACTCCAAGTTCTTTTTCGAGTATTGTATGGTTTTTAACCCAGTTCTTGTATCCTAATATTGCAGGAACAACTACGGCATCTACATCTACTTCCGTTATCAATTCTTTAAGTTGTTCAAGAAATCTTGAAAATGCCTCTTCAGTGTCTAGTGCTTCAGCAATTTCTATTGATGTAATATCTTTATCTTTTCCTAAACTGGGGATCGTTATTTCTTTTGGAACGACTTCATTAGTTGTAGTCTGTCTTAAAAAAGAATTTACAACGTAGTGCAATGATTTTGCAAAAAATTTAGCATTAAATTCAGCATAGCCTCTTACTCCAACAGCCATGAGTTTTGCATCTGTGAGTTCGAGAAGATTGCCGTGCCTCATTGTCAAAGGGATTATGCAACTTGGTCTATATGTGCCGAAATAATTTGACAGCACGATATTTTGAGCAGTATCGCCAACGTAAGCCATGTTTGTGATTTTAAGGAAATCTTTAATAGAATCTTTCACAATTTCTAGTGCTTTTTTATCGTCTCCATTGCCTAATATTGCGTAAGGATGCTTTGGTGAAGTTCTAATCAGATTTCGAATTTCATCCTCCGGATTTAAGACTAATTTATTCTGGGCATATCCGAGGAGATCTATTGCACCCGTGCTCATATTTGTAGTCCCTAAGCCTCTGCTGAGAACTGCAACTTTCTTTCCTGCTTCAGCGATTTTTCTAGCTGCAGTCAGCCCAGCCATGCCAGCGCCAATGATAATTGCATCGTAATGTATGTCCATTATTTTCGACTCTTCAGTATTTTTTCGTGTAATTGATCGTAATTTCCTACGCAGCTAAACACTGATTGGTTTAATAGTTCCTGTCGAAGCTGGTTCATCCAAAGAACAAATTTCGTGCCTTTCCATCGTTCCTCAATAAAGTCAATGATTGCTTTTTGTATATCAGCTATTTCGTTGTCTTTTGAATACTCAAACAATTGATATGCAAGTTTGAGTGTACACAAACCACCTTGGCAAATACCAAATCCAGCTTGCGTTCTTTTGCAAATATCCTCAAGAGTGTAAGCCCACAATTTATCTATCGTGTATTTAACTTCTGCATTCGATACGTATTCACATGAACATGCCGTCAATCGCGTAAGGGGATTTTTTTCCATAGAGGTAAAAATTGTCTTCGCTTCAGCTTCCCATCTCCCAATTGTACGGTCTGCAAGGAGCCAAGGGATCTTTAGTTTCTTAGCAACTTCCACAAAATTGAGATCGTGTTCTTCTGCACCGGGAAGTTTTGTTTTATGTGTTACACAATCTGCATGTATGCAAAGTTTTTCTGCAACTAAATCTGCAGTTTTCTCTGCCATAAGCCTGTAAGTTGTCAACTTACCCCCTGTAATTGTGATTAGTCCTGTAACACCGTCTCTTGTTTCGTGATCAAGTACTCTAAATGTTCTACTAATTTCCCTGCCTTCCTCACCAGGTTCAGCTCCAAATAACGGTCTGTTACCGGCATAAGCACGCACCATCCGAGCCTCCTCGACAAATGGCGAAAGAACAGCGCCTTCACGAATCATTTCATCTACTTCTTCTGCTGTGACTGGAAACTGATCAGGATCCTCCATAGAAACTGATGTTGTTCCAATAATAGCCGTACTGATATGGGGAACTATAATATCACCATTCGCAGGAAAACGAAGTCTGTTAACCACACGTGTGAAAAGTCTTCGATCAATGACAACCATGACGCCTTTGGATGGTGTTATTGGAATATGAATATTAGCTAGTTTTGCAATTTCTCCAGCCCAAACCCCTGTCGCGTTAATCACACAATCTGCGTATAAATCATAGATTTTTCCTTTCCTGTGATCCTTAACTCGAACGCCTGTAACAGTCGCATCATCTTTATGGAGAGCTATTACTTCAGAATAGGTTCGAATAGAAGCACCTAATTGCGCTGCCTGGAGTGCTGTGCTTACAATAAGTCTAAATGGATAAACACTTCCGTCATTAACATAAAATGCAGATTCAATATCTTCATTAAGATATGGCTCCATTTGAAGTGCTTCTTTTGGCGATAATTCTTTTGTTTCAACATTACATTCTCTACAACCCTGAAGAAACAGATCTCTAAATTCAGGATCATCAATTCCAGAAATTCCTACAAAAAGTCCTCCCGTAAGATGGGCTGAATTTGAAGCTATCTCAAGAAGAATTTTACTTTCCTCAGCACATTCTCTTGCCGATTCTTTGTCTTTCACTACGTAGCGCCCACCGCTGTGAAGCAGACCATGAAGTCGACCACTAGTTCCACTACTGAGGTCATGTCTTTCAAGTAAAACAGTTTTTAATCCTCTTAAAGTGAGATCTCTGGTTACTTCTGCACCGGTTGCGCCTCCACCGATAATTATTGCATCAAACCGTTCCATAAGTGACATCCTCTCACTATAAAAATAAAAAAAGAGTAGAGAATAATATATTTGACTACGACTCTATCCACGCAACTGCTCGCTTTACAGCTTTTTTCCAACCTTCGTATAGTTCTCGTCTTTTATCATCACTGATTGCTGGTTCAAAGCTTTTATCTACACCCCAGTTTTTCTTGAGATCGTCTAAGTCCTTCCAATATCCAACTGCTAAGCCGGCAGCATAAGCTGCTCCAAGTGCTGTTGTCTCTTCTACTGTAGGTCTTATGCAAGGAACTCCTAAAATGTCTGATTGAAGTTGCATTAGGAAATTGTTTTTTACGGCGCCACCGTCTACTTTTAGTGCTGAAAGTTGGATGCCTGAGTCTTTCACCATAGCCTCCAAGACGTCTTTAGTCTGGAAACAAATAGATTCTAACGTGGCACGTACCAAATGCTCCCTTGTTGTCCCTCGGGTTAGACCAACAATTGTTCCTCTCGCATACATGTCCCAGTATGGTGCTCCTAATCCTACAAAAGCGGGAACGAAATAGACACCGCCGGTATCAGGCACAGATGATGCAGCTTCTTCAGTTTCCGCTGCATTTTGAATAATTCGTAGACCATCTCTTAACCACTGAATAGCAGCACCTGTGATGAAGATTGATCCTTCAAGAGCATAATAAGTAGGTTCTCCTGATAAACCGTATGCTACAGTCGTAAGTAAACCACTTTTACTAGGAACTGCTTTTGTACCTGTGTTCAATAACATAAAGCAGCCTGTCCCGTATGTGTTCTTCGCTTCTCCTGGTGAGTAACAAGTTTGACCAAATAGCGCGGCTTGTTGGTCTCCTAAATCTCCACAGACTGGCACTTCTTGATTAAAGAAAGTATCTTGCGTAGTGTGACCATAAAGATTTGTGTCAGAACTTGGTCTTGGCTCTGGTAGCATTGCGCGTGGAATATTTAATTCGTCTAAGATCTCATCATCCCAATCAAGTGTGTTTATATTGAAAATCATGGTCCTAGATGCATTAGAATAGTCGGTAACATGTGCGCGAGTCAAGTTCCAAATAACCCATGTATCAATATTACCAAATAGTACTTCACCAGTTTCAGCTCTTTCTCGTACACCGGGATCATTATCGAGTATCCATTTTATCTTAGGTCCACTGAAGTATGCATCTATTACTAGTCCAGTTTTTTCTCTAACCATTTCTGAAAGTCCTTTTTGTTTCATATCGTCGCAAATTGGAGCTGTGCGACGGCATTGCCATACAATTGCATTATAGACGGGCATACCGGTTTTTTTGGACCAGAGAACAGTCGTTTCTCTCTGATTTGTCACACCAATAGCTTGAATCAGCTTTGGGTCAATATTTTTAGCTTCCAATGCTTTTCTCATTACCTTTTGAGTCTTCGACCAGATTTCTAGGGGATCATGTTCGACCCATCCTGGTTTTGGAAAGATCTGTTCATGTTCCTCGTAGGCAGAAGTTATTACCTTCCCTGAGTGGTCAAAAACCATAAATCGTGTGCCAGTAGTTCCTTGATCAATTGATGCTACATATTTTTCTTCACTCAAGCTAATTCCCTCATTTTCCACCGTTTTTATTCATACATTGCAAATATGTGAAGGATTGTTATTCAGCTCAAGATATTTAAGATATTACGGTGAAATTAGTTTTAGATATGTTTAGAACTTTCAATATGACACGTAAAGCAAATAATCTGATAAAATTATCAAAGGTCATTTGAAATTTCACTTTAAAATTTAGTTTTTCATTTTAAATAGAAAGAGGTAAAGGTGGCATATTATGTTAGAAGAGGCTCAACTTGAGTGGTTTGAGAATAGTGTGAGACCTGAGCAATCTAATAGAGTTGTAATTGCTAGTGGAAAAGGTCCTATCAGTAGCGCAGATATATCCTGTTACGTGCTTACTTATAAGACATTAGAAGAACTCTTCAAACTTGATGATGCATTTAAAATAAATGTTGAAAACTGTGAGTGTGCATTAATCAAGCCTAATCTGACGCAAACTCCCTCGTTTTTTGAAGACGATGAGAAGCTAAACCGCCCCTTTTCAAATGGAGTTAATACAAGTGTCTTCGCCTGTCAAGCGGTAGTTGATTTCCTATTTGAAAACAATGTATCAAATTGTTATATTGGCGAATCTGTCGTTTGGACGTCAAGTACACATGATACTTTTGATGAATGTGGATATACAGAAGTATTCCTAGATTATGGTGACATGGTGGACTTAATTGATCTAAGAACAACTGAAGAAGACGTTGAAGTGGGTATGTACGGTGCAGTAAATGAAATTGACAAACCAGAAGCCCAACTTTCAATAGACCTTGCAGGAGATTATGCAAATATCGCGAGAAATACAGTTACAGAGTCCTTAAAAGATACTAAGTTCGAAGATAAACTAGACAAACTAATAGAGAATAATTTAACCTTCACTTTAAACAGAACGATTGAAGATATTGATCTTTTCATTAGTTTAGCTAAACTAAAGACTCATACTCAGATGCTTTTTTCTGGTGCACTAAAAAATAGATTTGGCTTGTTGGAACCACCTTCACGAAGACATCGTGCACATCTGAGAATTGATCCGCTATGGCGCAATCAAACTCGTTATGAATTAGCTTTGAGCTTTGAATATTTAACAACACTTATTTGCAATTTAGATAGAGCATTGACTAGCTTTTTTGAAGATAGAAAGATAGGTCAACTAGACATAATAGAAGGTGGATATTGGGCTCTCGAAGGGGATGGGCCTCTTTGGCATGGACACGAACGCCGTGAGAATGTTGTGTTAGCGACGTACAACAATCCTTTAGCTATTGATACCATATCTGCAGAATTTATGTTCACAGATATTACCCCTTCTGATACTTATCAGGAACGTTTTAAACATCATGTCTCTGCATTTTTCGAGCGAAAGGATCTTCCGAAGGACTCAATGGCATTTAAAGCACTTGAAGATGATCTTTTTGATTTTTACCCTATTTCTTTTGCTCAAAAACAACAACTGGGAGAATCAAATCT
>JAECRW010000137.1 GCA_016294985.1 Candidatus Sifarchaeum marinoarchaea
TGCCTCTCGTTATGAGTTTCTCTATGCAACAGTTGGTCTCTCTCATTATAGTGCAGCAGATATGGATGAGGATCTTTTGAATAACATTTCTCAATTGGCACAAAAAGAAAGAGTTGTAGCTATAGGTGAAACTGGATTAGATTATTATCGTATGGCAGCACCGATTCCTTCTCAACAACGTCTTTTTCGTGAACAAATTCAATTAGCAATTAGCTGCAATTTACCAGTCGTTGTTCATGACAGAGATGCCCATAAGGATATTGTAAAAATCTTGAAGGAGGAAGAAGCTCACGCCGGAGTTATTCACTGCTTTAGTGGAGATGAAGAAATGCTTAAGAAAGTACTTGAAATCGATTTTTATATATCTATATCTGGCATAATCACCTTTTCCAAACCTCTTGCTCAACTTATAAAACAAATACCGCTTGATAGGCTTCTTGTTGAGACAGATTGTCCTTATCTAGCACCAATACCCAAGCGTGGTAAAAGAAATGAACCTATTTTTCTCAAATATATCATTCAAAAAATTGCAGAGATATTAAATTTGTCATCTGAAGAAGTTATTCAAATAAATGAAAAGAACGCTAACAATTTATTCAAGCTTAAAGATTAATATAGTATTTTGTTTTGTGGTTAAAAAGTAAAAAATTGAAATAACATTAGTCAACCAGTCGGAAATACACTCTACGATTATTTTTTCCTTTATTTTCCGCTTTTATGAATTCTATTTGACCAATTTCTTTTAGATTTCGCACATGTGTGCCGCCATCCGCTTGTTTATCGATGCCTTCTATTTCAACAATTCGCAGTTTAGGAAGGTTTGGTGGAAAGGCACCTGCCATCCGTGAGACAGTTGGAATTTTCATTGCCTCATCGTAGTCCAAATCATACCATTTTACAAGAATATCTTGTTTAAAAAGTTCGTTTGCCTTTTCAATGTAACTTAAAAAAACCTCTTTGTTGAATACTTTAAGATTGAAATCGAATCTTGTTTTTTCTAAACTAATCTGGTTGCCTGTAATGAGTGTTCCAGTATCTTCACAGAGAATCGCAGCTAATGTGTGTGCTGCTGTATGGCTTCTCATAAATTTATAGCGTCTATCCCAATCGATTTGACATTTTACTTTATCTCCAGGTTGCAATCCTGGCTCACCAACTTCATGAGAAATTTCACCCGAGAACTTACCTACATAAACCACTGGAAATACTTCTTCATCTCGAATCATTTTACCTGTGTCATATAGTTGTCCACCGCCTTTTGGATAAAATATTGTATGGTCAAGAACCACGTATTTATCTTCTTTGACACTTACAACGGCAGCCTCACATTCTTGAAGGTAACTGTCCTCTAAATATAATGCTTTGGTCATTTTATTCACCAAATTAGACAATTTATATCAAACTTTATTTAAACTCATAGAATTAAAAAGTGTTTTCGATCTTCAAGAAAACTCGATTTAATTATGATTTCGATCTTAGTTATGTTTTTTTCGATCTACTTCCGTCAGGGAGGGGTAGTTGACTCTTCTTTCTCTGGTGTACAGGCTTTTAATAGGCGGGCATATTCCGCAGCATTCAGTTCTCTTTTCGCCAATTTCAGGCATTCCTTAATTAAATCTTCTTTTTCCTCTTCCTTAGATTTATTTGTCATAAGTAGTCCTCTAGCCTTAATAAGCGGTGCAAAACAAAAGAGTTTCGCTTAAGGCGGATGATAAAGATTCAAAAATTAATTGAAATTCAATAAAGAACGGAACTAACTGCTTTATCAACCATCTTTATGGTATACCATCCCCTGACACGATGCAATAAGCTTATTGTTCTCTCTGTTTTTGACATCTATTTGATATACTGCAATTCGTTTGCCAAAATGAATTTGCCGTGCTTCTGCTTCAAGAACCTCTCCAAGTTTTGAAGGCCTATGATAATGAATATTCATTTGAATAGCTACAGCAGTCACACCATGAGAATTTGAAGCAAGTGCGAATGCTTGGTCAGCTAATGAGAAAATGGCGCCGCCATGAGCCACCTCGTAAAAATTCAAATGATTTTTCGCAATACGCATAAAGATTTTTGCGTATCCTTCTGCTAGTTGATCGATTTGAATATTAAAAAAATCTGAAAAAGGATCAGTTCTATTTCTTAGATTGTTAACATGATCCGACATCCAATCACCTTTTCAATCTTAGGTGTCATTATCTTCTAGATAATATGACTTGTATCTTGTCCCTAAATACAACAACAAATTCACTTGCATAAAGGTATAGTTTCAGAAAAGGGAAAAAAGAAGCCTGTCTAAAAAAACCGATCAGGCAGAATTTGTATTTATAAATGGCTTACGACTTGTATTTTAATTAATATCTTCGTCTTCTATCATAGCCGCCGCCACCGCGGCCGCCACCGCCACTATATCGGCCATAGCCACCGCCACCTCGCGGTCTGCTGCTGCGTCTAAATCTAGGAGGTTGTTCATAGAACCTGTCTGAAATATTATTTTCACTATTTACAGTGATATCCTCTTCGATTTCTTCAAAAGAGCCGTATCTGCCGATGTTAAGCCGCAAGCTGTTTTTGAACACATTACAGTAACCATTTGAGATCTTGAGTGCACTATCCACACTCACACGGTCAATATCATCGTTCCAAAGCGTTAAGAAAATCACTCCTGTGTCGTCACCGACTAAAGCTTCCGTTACTCTATTAATTGACCCATCTTTTCTACTCGTTACTTCTCGTGGTTCGTTCAATTCGACAACTTTTATTTTGACGTTGACCTTACGGCTACGCGGGCCAAGGTCTGAAACAGACATTAAAATTTCTTCTTCTGTTTCTTCTGTTTCTTCTGTTTCTTCTGTTGTTTCTTCATCCATGGACATTTTATTCACCAAAACTTTTAAACTCTTACAAAAAAAGACAACTTACTTAAAACTCACCAACTAGTCCTGTAAATTCCTCTTTCTGTTTTCTATTCATGGCATCGAATTTTTCCTTTTACAAAAAAAGAGTTTCCGATGTACATGGTTTTGTTAAAATGACAAGCCTGAGGCTTTTAAGTTTTTCTGTTGGTGTTTAATCTTGTATGGATGATTTTTCCTGTGACCTCAATGTTTAGAAAACCAGATTAGCCCTCAGTAGAATGATATTCCCATATCAAATCAAAGAATAATTTCAATGCCTGGACTAGATTCTGATTTTCCGAAATAGCAGCCTCGCGCATAAAAAGTGGAATACCAATTTCTTCTGCTAGAAAGATTGCTGTACCTTCATTGTTTGGATCAATTAAAGTTCCTCGTAGAGGAACCGAATAAGCGAATTTAATAGCGATTTTATCTTTAAATCTCGATGATAACAAAGCTGTAATACTTTTTTGGATTGCACGGGCTTCATCATTCAGTTTGCTGGGGTCCAATAATAAGATTTTTACTTTTATGCCTCTCTCCATTTTGTTCTCAATTTCATCAATAACTCTTGGAAGATATTCTAGCACCTTTGAGATGATATCGATTTCTTTTTGCGCTCTTCGAATGGCGGAAACAGTTTCAGTTTCTGACGCCCTCCCGATTTTGACTATTCTTAACAATTTCTGACGTTTTTCAATTAATCCCTTTTCATAAGCGGGTTGTAGGGTTTTTGTGAATTCATGTTCAATTTTTTGTAATTCATTCATTTCTTTTTCAAACGTCTTTTGCTTGAATTCAATCAAATTTTCCATTATTCGCTTAGGTGATGAAGCAGTGTAAGCTGCAGGACGACCTGTTCGAACCTGGATTACTCCAATTGTCGCTAGTTCATTAAGGGTTTCATAAATTTTTGCACTAGGAATTCCAGTGATCTCTTTTAATAGACTGGCAGTACCTTCCCCCATTAGAATAAGATAGCCAAGCAGGATCGCCTGATATTCTGTAAAGCCTAAATTCAACAACCACTTTTTAGCTTTTTCGATCTCTTCTTCATATTCTTCGAGAGACATCAAAATCACTACCTATTCTTAACCAATAATACCATTAGTATTTTACCTTAACTAAAAAAAAATTATACATGATTTATTTACTTTAAAATAGAGTAACTTTTATATTATAATTATGACTTCAAAGAATAGTAATAACTTTAATGTTTGGTCGTTTATTATATTCACGGTGATTTCTGCATGGAGAAAAAAAAGACGGTAATAATCGGCATTGACGGAGTCCCTTACAGACTGATGAAAGATTTATCCGATAGAGACGTAATGCCGAACTTCAAAGAGTTGAGAAAAGAAGGAAATTTTTGTAATATGCAAAGTTCAATTCCCGAACTTTCATCAGTGTCGTGGAGCACAATTATAACAGGAGTTAATCCCGGAACGCACGGCATCTTCGGATTCACAGATTTCATTGAAGGAACATACTCATTGCGGTTTCCTAATTTTAGAAACCTTAAATCAAAGGCCTTTTGGCAAAAGGATTCTAAGAAATACATTGTTATTAATGTCCCTAGTAC
>JAECRW010000138.1 GCA_016294985.1 Candidatus Sifarchaeum marinoarchaea
TTTTTAGTTCAATAATCATACCAATCATTCTTTCTATCCCATTACTTTATTGGTATCAACACGCGCCAGAAGGCATGGTTTTTCTAGGTATATATCAATATGATGAGTTTTACTATGGAGCATGGTCACATGAAGCGTCTGAAACTCCAGGGTTTTTCTTTGCAAATCCATATGATTATGATCCAAACAGTCCCGCCGTGTATTACTATCTCATGTTTAATCTCTTAGGAAAGATCATGAGTATTTCTGGCTTGTCTTTTATCCCCTTATGGCATGCTTCAAGAATTATCTTAGGAAGCATCATGTTTCTGATTATTTACAAGTTTTTGAAGTATGTATTTCCAGACAATGAAAAAAAATTACTTATTTCATTTACATTAGCGGCATGGTCTTCTGGATGGTCTTGGATCCTTTTTGTAATATTTCTCGCGATATATGGTTTTGATTTTCCTAACGCATATATCAGTTACAAAAACATTTCCCGTCTTTATGACTGGTGGATGCCAAGCCATTTTACGTTAACACTTTATCCACACTGGGTCTTTCCTTTTAGTCTTGCATTGCTTAGCCTCTATTATTGGCTTCGAGGAACAAATGAAAATGAATTTAAGTTTATTCTCATTTCAGCAGGCTTTTCGCTACTGACCTGGGGGTCTCATTATTTTACTGCACTCGCATTAACAGTTATCATTTTTATTCACGCGATTCTAAGCGCACTTCTCAACAAGAAAATTTTATGGAAAGAATTTATTCCTTTTGTAGGTGCAGTGCTTCCACCAATCGCATATAATGCGTATATAGTGAGCAAATACGAGTCGGTAGCGATTGTCGTGCATCAATTCAGGCGACTCGTCTTTATTATTCCCATTTATGATTATCTTTTTGCTTGGGGATTGCTTTTAGTTCTAGCTGTGCCCGGTGGATATCTTTATCTGCGAAAGAAAAACAATCAAAGTATTTTCTTTGTTGCCTGGGTAATCGCTACTTTCATTCTCTTAAATCACTACGTTATTACCCCTTTATTGGGAATTGATTTTCCATTTCAGCCTGCGCACTATGCAGACACCTTTGCCTTTCCTTTGTCTGTATTATCTACTGAAGGTTTCTATTTTTTATATAATAAAATGATATCTAGCAAAACCGTATCACAGGGGTTTATGCGACCAAAAAGGGTGAAACAAATTCTCGTCATCCTTTTCATAACTACAATCCCATCAAATTTCGTTTTTCTGATAGATTTATATCAAGAGCCTACTTACTACGCCTTTATATACAGAGAAGAAATAGATGCCTTTATGTGGCTTGACGAGAATACTGACGACTCTGAGGTGGTGCTTTGTCTGAAGAAAGCAGGATATGTGATCCCTGTATTTACAGGCAACAAAGTACTATATGGTCACGATGCCTTAACTCCTTTTAACGACGAAAGAGATCTCATCACTCAGAAATTCTTCGACGGCGATACTTCTGAGATAGAAAGAGTCGAGATTATTCAGAATTATGAAGTAAAGTACATCTATTACGGTCCATGGGAGTCTAGCAAGGGATTTGACCCAGAAAATAGTGTATACCTGCAAGAAGTCTATACTAATGAAAGGGTGATAATTTTTGAGGTTTTAATTTGAAAACCTCAACATTTTTTATGGAAATAATCATACCTACCATAACAACTTTATTCAATTAAGTGTTAGTGCAAAATCAGGATGCAAAACTAGTTTTCAAAGTCAACCAAATAGAGGATCCCGATGTCTAAAACATCCATCTTCATTCCTGCATTTAATGAGGAAGCGTCAATTAGGAAGACGGTTGATGCATTGAGCGAAGTTAACAAAACTTCAAATTTGAATATGGAATTAATCGTCATTGATGATGGGAGTACAGATAAAACCGTTGAAATTGTTGAAAACGCCATAAGAGAGTACCCCTTTTTACGCCTTGTTCAGCATGAACATAATCGTGGTTATGCAGAAGTTATAAAAACAGGCCTACGAGAAGCTAAGGCTGAATTCATTTTATGGATAGACGCCGATCTACAAAATGATCCGCAGGATATTCCAGTCCTTTTAGACTATTTACAGAAGGATAACATAGGAATGGTCATTGGATGGAGGAAAAACAGAAAGGATTCTTTGTTTAGAAGAGTGGTCTCAAAGATTTACAATCGTGTTCTAATGCGCCTGTTTTTTGGATTAAACTATAACGATGTAAATGGCAAACCTAAGGGCTTAAGACGCGAGTTCGTCTCCCAAGTAGCGATTTCTTCTAAAGGTTGGCTGGTTGATGCAGAACTTGTAAAAAAGGCTGAGCTCATGGGGTTTTCAATAGTAGAGATACCTGTACGTCATAAGTCGAGACAACTAGGAGAATCAAAACTCTCAATTAGGTCGATTTTTCGGACACAAAAATACATCCTGGAGTACTTTCTAAATCAAAGAAATCAAAAAGCAGAAAATATCCTCAAGAAGGTTTAGGGAAACTTATGTCAATAATAGATATGCACATCCATACAAAATATTCTTGGTGTTCTTATACTGAAATTCACGAACTTCTCTCTAACCTTTCACTATTAAACATCGATGGCATTGTCATTACTGATCACGATGAGATAAACGGAGCGAAGATTGCTCAGAAATATGCACAGGAAAAATATGATGTCAAAGTTTTTCTCGGGATTGAAGTTTCGACACTAGAAGGGCATCTTTTAGCTTACGGAATAGAAGAAAAACTTCCTTTAGGACTTCGTGCAATCGATGCAATAAATGAGATTAGAAATAAGGGAGGTGTTGTCGTGGCACCACATCCCTTTCGAAATGCTCTTACAAGTCTAGGAGATATGGTATATACTCTTGGAAATACATTGGACGGAATTGAAATTAATGCGATGGATAGCAGAACTGCCAAAGATCAAGCGAGATCGGCCGCTCAACAATTAGATTTAGCAATGATAGGAGGATCGGATGCTCATTGTTTGAAAAGTGTTGGAAGGTCTGCTACTAAATTTGAGATATATGTTGAAACAATCGACGATATTGTGGATGCGATTCGAAAAAAACAATGTCAGCCTTACGTTTCTTTTTGATTCGCTTTTCTTACATATTTTCAATTATCGTGAGCAATTGTTCATTTTAATTTGAGTTCATTGATGTCGAAAGAGTTTAGTATACAGTATCATAATTATAAAAAACAAAATGATATATTAAGGATGTTGTCGACTGTACAATAAAAGAGTTTTAAAATTTTCTAAAAATGACGGAGGAGAAACTATTGGTTACATGGGGCGAAGCTTTCGTCTTAGGAATTAAAGCATTTCTCTATGGTTTGATTTGGCTCGTGATCGGTTTTGTGATTGCAATTGTCGGTGGTTTAGGCGCGGTGCTTGGTATCGGTGGAATTGCAGGTGGAGTTGTAGGAATTGTACTGATGTTTATTGGAATGGTAATATCCGTAATTGGAATGATAGCGAGCATTATTTACGTTGTACTTAATCGGTAGCCACTCGAAATAGATCAAACGATAAACGTAAACTACTGTTACTATATGTAAGATATGGTTTTAGAAGGACTAGAGATCACATTTTTTTACTTTTTTTTGTTGACACTGTTTTGTGAAATCTTAGATTCAATATCAAAGAAATTTAGATGACATAAGACTAACAGATGATTTGTCCAAATATTTTTTTAGGATGTAGTATTTTTTAATCATGCAAAGAAATACAAAACACCAAAACAATATTTTTCGTGAATAATTCGTTTTACAACAGAATTAAAAATATTAAAGCTGGCGGATGCCGGAGGTAGGTCATCATGGAGACCATAGATTTAATAAAAGAGCGTATAAAAAGAGGATACTACACTGCTGCTTTAGATGATTTAAAAGAATTACTCAATCGGGACCCTAAAGATCATGATGCAATCAAATTAATGGACGCTGCTGTAAAGAAATACGTTTGGTATGCCAAAAAGTACGTTAATAAACGGCTTGACAATCTCGATGATGAAATAAAGAAGCTAAATTTCGATAAAACTCAGAACTTAGCTAGGACACTTCATAATATTAATGTTCGGGTAAAAAATCTATTAGGCACTCTTTCTGATAAACAAAAACGCTTTGTTAAAAACAATAGCAAATGGTTTGAAAAATTTACGCCCAAACTTTACAATAAAGAAAAGGTCGCTGTTGCAGCCAGAACCGATTTCTTAGGAAGAGGAGAGTATGGAGAAGATTTCTTTGAAAAAAGACGCAATCGTGTCAAAATGAAGTTAGAAAAACTTGTCGATAGACCTCCAGTCAATGAACTAGAATACATTCCCGAAGGTCTTTGTACTCTAAAAGTACGAGTAACTGTAACTGACCCCTCCATTGAAAATTTGATTGTTAGACCTAAGATTACTGGATTTCATAGTGATAACGCGGAATATTCGAAATATGTGACAGGTGTAGATGACGAAAACATAAATGCTG
>JAECRW010000139.1 GCA_016294985.1 Candidatus Sifarchaeum marinoarchaea
AGCAACCCAACTAATAAAAGCACGTCCAACAGCAGTGAATCTTTCATTAGTCCTTGATAAGATCTTACAAGGCATTTCAAAACTTTCAATTATAGAGGAAATTGTACCGTTTATTTTGAGAGAAGCAGAATTGGCAATAGATGAAGACCGAAAAATGAATCTACAGATCGCAGAAAATGGTCTTGAACTCATAAAGGATAATTTCACTATTCTGACTCATTGTCATACAGGTGGACTGGCAGTAGCAAGCGGTGAATATGGAACTGCTCAAGGAATAATTAAACGTGCTTCTGAAAAAAGAAGAAATATAAAAGCGTTTGCTACAGAGACTCGGCCTTTTCTTCAGGGTAGAATAACCGCATTTGAACTTGCACATGAAGATGTGAATATAACTATTATTCCAGATAATGCAGCAGGGATACTCATTTATCGAAAACTTATAGATTGTGTGATTGTTGGTGCCGATCGCGTTTTATCTACAGGCCATGTATTTAATAAGATTGGAACATATGCGCTTGCTGTTCTAGCAAAATATCACAAGATTCCTTTCTACGTGGCTCTTCCCATAACTACCTTTGACTTCGAACGTAAACTAGAAGATATCATCGTCGAAGAGCGGGATCCAAAAGAAGTTAGGTTTTGTGGGGATCGACAAATAGTTCCTGATGATGTGCCTGTACTAAACCCAGCTTTCGATATAACGCCACCTGAATTGATTACTGCATTGATTTGTGATAAGGGCGTCTTATACCCTCCATTTAATAAAACCATAACTGCACTAAGAGCGTCTATTTAATTCGATTGTTGTGTAATTTCTTTCAAAACAGAGCTTAAAAGCAATGCAATTCTCGAAGGTTTTCGGGAGTATCAGAAGGTTGTTTATTGGGCATAAAATTCTCGCCTATGAGACTTATGCGATTGAATAGTTTTAAAAATATATCATTGTAAGTTTACCGGTAGGATCGAATAACATAAGAGGGACTAATGTGGCTAACACGAACAATGAAACCTCAACGAATGAAGAAGAAAAAGAAGAGAGAGAACCCTATCCGACTCAAGAAGGTAAATTAAAGGATAATTTCGTCATAGTTGAAGAAGGAGCAGATCAACTCTATGAAAATGGCTATTACGGCTCCCTTGATGAAGATCATAAATTAATACTCTCTCCTGTTGAAAGTCTGCTTTTATTAGAGCGCAGTAGATTAAACGTAACTACGGATGACGAGGATGAAGCATTCACGTTCGATAAACTTCTGACCTATTTCTTAAAAGATGATCCACAAATCTGGACGAAATATTTAGTTTATCGCGATTTAAGGTCGCGAGGATATGTTGTGAGGGCGGGGTTGGGTGATGTGGTTCAGTATCGTGTATACCCACGAGGAAGCAGGGAAGAAGCAAAATACCTTGTATGTATCGTTGTAGAGGGCTCGCCCTTCAAACTTGATGTTTTAGATAATGTTACGCGTCAGGCAAGCAATGTGAGGAAAAAACTGGTGCTGGCAGTAGTGGATAATGTTGGGGAGGTCACTTATTATTTAGGTACTCAGGTTAATCTTGCAGTTCGAAAACAAGTAAAAAGCCTCGAAGATAAGGAATGATATAAACGGTTTTTTATGTATTCTGAGACATATGGTTAATGCAAAATTGCACGCAAAAGGTGAAATTCAAAAATTTTAGAATAAACTATTACATTTGCAATAATACTCAAGATAATGTAGCTTTATTCTCTGTTTAAACTTATCAGAAAAAATAGCGATGGAATGAAGGTGAGATCTTTGACTCTCGATGAATCCTCTCAAGAAACAAACAGAATTGTGCCTGACACTTCGGTCATAATTAGCGGGGTACTAGCAGATAGAGATTATACCGATCCTACGGAAATTTTAATTCCTCGTGTAGTGCTTAGTGAGCTCGAATATCAGGCTAATCTTGGAAAGGCAACAGGTTATGTAGGATTAAACGAAATTAAAAAATTAAAGGAAATAACTACATATAGTGAACTCGATATTAAAATCATTGGAGAGCGACCTGGACTAGAGCAGATTAAATTAGCTACAGGAGGAGAACTAGACGAACTGATCCGGCAAACGGCCAAAGAATATAATGCGACTTTGGTTACTTCCGATAGAGTCCAGGCCCTTGTTGCAGAAATTGAGGGCATTCGTACCGAATACGTCCATCCAAAGAAAGAAACTTATGCAGTAGATATTCAGGATTTTTTCACTTCAGATACTATGTCTGTGCATTTACGTGAAGGAGTACCCCCTATGGCGAAAAGGGGGACGCCTGGAAAATGGTATCTCGATCAGATTGATGAGTTTCCAATGAAGCGTAGTGAATTGCAGAATATTGCTACAGATTTAATAGAGAGAGCCAAAACTGAAAGAGATTCTTTCGTAGAGGTAGACGAACCGGGAGCTACAGTATTACAAGTGAAAGAATACAGAATCGTCATTACACATCCACCATTTTCTGATAAATCTGAGGTCACATTAGTTCGTCCTATCGTGACTAAAATCCTCGACGATTATGAACTATCAGAAAGACTTAGACTACGAATTGAAGA
The DNA here is from genome assembly GCA_016294985.1 of Candidatus Sifarchaeum marinoarchaea. Taxonomy (GTDB): domain Archaea; phylum Asgardarchaeota; class Sifarchaeia; order Borrarchaeales; family Borrarchaeaceae; genus Borrarchaeum; species Borrarchaeum marinoarchaea. Next base: position 2,570 of record JAECRW010000139.1, read on the forward strand.
AGGCCAAGCAGAAGGAATTATTATAGCGGGAAGACCTGGCTCTGGTAAATCAACTTTTGTTCAAGCAATAGCAAATTTATTTGCAAAAAAGCAAAATGTGGCAACTCTTGAGAGGCCACGTGATCTTCAAGTTGGGCCTACAATCACCCAATACGCGCCATTGGGAGGTGATTTTGAAAAAGCTGCCGAATTACTTCTTCTTATAAGGCCAGATTTTGTTGCATTCGATGAAATGAGACGTACAGTTGACTTTCGAGTCTTCGCAGACTTTCGAATGGCCGGAGTCGGTATGCTTGGCGTTGTGCATACCTCCAGACCTGTGGATGCAATCCAACGACTTATTGGACGCGTAGAGTTAGGTGTCATCCCACAAATAGTAGATACCGTAATCTATATGGATTCAGGCCGAATAGAAAGCGTGTATTACTTACAAATGGTTGTGAAAGTTCCAAGTGGAATGTTCGAAGCAGATCTCGCCAGGCCTATGATTGAAATAAGAGATTTTGAGACAGACAAACTACTGTACGAACTTTACACCTTTGGTGAACAGGTTGTAGTTATCCCTATCAGTTCCGCAGAGAAAAAAAAAGTTATCCCAAAGATATCTGAAGAACAACGGAACACTATTCTTTCTGTATTTGAACGATATGTACCCTATGCCCCTCTCGAAATAGAACCGCTTTCAGAAAACAGAATTATAGTACGAACGAATAAAGAATATGTGCCCCAAATAATCGGAAAGAATGGTCTAAAAATAAAAGAAATCGAACAACAATTAGGTATTCGAATAGAGGTTCGTGAAATAGATGAAATGGGAACTGAAGGAGAGATCCCTATCGATATTTCGGTCAAAAAGAAATTCATTATGATTAGGGCTCAAGAGCACTCAAATGAGTTGTTGACTCTCTATGTTAACGGAAAACAACTCCTTACCGCTAAAATAGGACAGAAAGGCATATGTAGGATTAGAAAGACCTCTAAGGATGGGAAACGACTTATTAGAACACTACAAGAAGGCAAAAGGATTTCTGCAACAAAATATTAAATCCTGCATTTGAATATCTATCTTCGATGGAAATCTTCAACTAAGTTAATCGAATAGAGGGAATGTTAAATGGACCGAGATGAACTAAAAAAAATGTCAGCAGAAGCTGCGCTTGAACAAATCAAAGATGGAATGATCATTGGAATGGGCAGTGGCTCAACTGTTATACATCTCATAAATTTGGTTGTACAGAGAATTAAAAACGAGGGCATGGATATTATGGCTGTACCAACATCATATGATACCGCACAATGGTGCATCTCTTCAGGCATTCGTTTAACTACTCTAGATGAGCATCCATCTTTAGATCTAGCCGTAGATGGTGCGGATGAGGTAGATCCCAATTTGAATTTAATCAAAGGAGGGGGTGCTGCACTTACCCGAGAAAAAATAGTTGGAAGTGCTGCAAAACTTCTTGTAATTTTAGTTGATGAGAGCAAGCTTGTTAAGAATTTAGGAGAAAAAGCCCCGCTTCCTCTTGAAATACTTCCTTTCGCAATAACCCCAGTAATTCGCCGACTTCAAGGTTTTGGAGAACCTGTATTAAGATTGAGTAAAAAGAAACTAGGACCAATTGTAACTGATAATGGAAATCTTATAGTGGATTTACATAATCCTAAAATTATGAATTACAGCGAAATGGAAATTCAGTTAAACAATATTCCAGGCGTAATTGAGAACGGATTGTTTATAGAAATGGCGGATCTTGTTTATGTAGGATCAGAAAAAGGTGTAAATATTCTAACAAAACTGTAATTGTGAATTAAGAAAAGAAATGCATATATTTACTTTCATCAAACATTTTCTTTTTGAAATCTAAAAAATAGAGAAGTAAGTTTAGGCA
>JAECRW010000140.1 GCA_016294985.1 Candidatus Sifarchaeum marinoarchaea
AGCCTCAAGTACCACTCTTTCAATCTCAGGTAACGCATCAGGCCCTACTAGTTGTACGATTTCCTTGAGTTCTTTCTCCTTTTGCAATAAAGTCATAGCATCAATTCTTAAGTCTCTCCAATCCGTGCCTAAGTTTTCTTTATACCACTCATCAAGAGTTTCCTGATACAGCGAATAACTAGTCAACCAATCAATAGCTGGAAAATGTCTTCGTGATGCTAAGTCTTTAGACAAAGCCCAAAAGACCTTGACAACACGTAAAGTGTTCTGTGTAACAGGTTCGGAAAAGTCACCACCAGGAGGACTTACTGCGCCAACAACACTTACAGACCCAAAACGCTCGTCAGAACCTAGAGTTTTGACTCTTCCTGCACGTTCATAAAATTCGGCAATGCGGGATGCAAGATATGCTGGATAACCTTCTTCACCAGGCATTTCCTCAAGTCGTCCAGAGATCTCACGAAGCGCTTCGGCCCATCTTGAAGTTGAATCAGCCATGATAGACACGTCATAACCCATATCTCGGAAATATTCCGCAAGCGTGATACCTGTATAGATACTCGCCTCTCGTGCAGCGACCGGCATATTTGAAGTATTGGCAATAAGAATAGTCCGCTTCATTAAGGGCTCGCCCGATCGAGGATCTTCCAGTTCTGGGAATCTCTCCAATACTTCCGTCATTTCATTGCCACGTTCACCACAACCAACATAGACTACTACTTGTGTATCAGCCCATTGAGCGAGCTGATGCTGCATAACCGTGTTGTGAAGAGTAAACGGTAAGATTCCACCAACGAAGTTGTGTGTTACGTCAACAGTGAGATCATAAACTGATTTTGGTTCCTCAATCAATTCTATGGAGGTTATCTTATCAAAGAAGACCTCTTCCGATAGATCTAAAATCCTTTGCAATGTCGCTTTGATTTCGTCATCTACATCTACCGCGCTAGAATAAAGAATATCTGCCATTCTCTGCAGAGTTTCTCTTGCTGGAATTGATCCATGAAGAATATAGTTGCGCATCCTAATTCCTGCGTTTTTGCGGAATACATCGTGTCCTTGTTCATCTTTACCCGCTTTGGCAAGACTTATCATGAACTGTTGATCAACTGGAATCACATCTCTACCGACAAAGTGGTTAATATTTTTGTTTGAATATTCATAGAGAGGCTCTAACTTAGCGTATGTGTAAACTCTATTTACAAGAAATGTATGAGCGAGTTCTTCGGCATATATTCCATCGATATCAAGAATATTGTTAGATTCTTTCTTTCGCCCCCTGTAGATAATCCCCAGTCGAGTAAGTAAATATCCCAAATCAGTAAAGAGAGCCTCACTGGCTGTTGAGAATTGGACTGAATATCTATAGAATGACCCGTCTCCTGCAAAATAACCTGCGAGGAAATGAACTATGAATTCCTCAGGCGCATTGCGAATGACTTCAAGTACACGTATATTGTGAGTTTTCGCTTCTCGGGGAACTCCTAAGTAGTAAAGGAACCTTTGTAGTGAAGCATTTCTGATTAAAGCATAGGGTGTGCTTTCTGGGTCATCTTGACCGAACCTTGTTTCCATGTCGAAGATTTGTTCGGTTAGCTCTTTGAATCGATCTAGAATCTGCTGAGAGGTATTATAGAGAAAAATTCCTCCATGTTTACCCTTAATATGCCCATCTGCAACGAAGAGTCCTAACCATTCAGCCAGTTCTTTTGTAAGAGTTCTTGGAATTCTGAAGGGATCCGATTGCCTTTCTGCTTTTACGAGTTCTACAGGAATTCGATCTGAATTAGAGATCTCAGAGAGGCGTTTTAGAAACTCCAATGTAGGCTTATTTCTTTGTCGCGTGTATTCGATGAGTACAGCATAGGAAACTCCTAGAACTTTTGAAAGTTCCTTCAAAGACCTTGTTGCTTTAAGATCCTCAATCAATTCTTCCATTCGTTTAAGAGCTGAAGCATCTACAACCCGTAAGGAAAGATCGACTTCATAAGGATCAAATGTTGCTACTTCCCCGTTTATGTCTAATCGCCTAGGAACAACAAGATAATCCCCAACCTTAAGATTGTGAGCCTCAGTTTCTTCTACAGTTTTTCCATTGAACTTGAAAAGTTTATGAACAGGAGTTATTTCGACAGTTCGTCCAGTCCGTGTTGTTAAGCGAATTGTTGAGTTCGTATATCCGCGGTAAATGTGGGTTGCAATGGATGGGCTATACCCTTTTCCATCAAATGAAATAACCTCTAACGGTTTTTCTAGTTTAATTAAAGTCTCTTCATCACTATCTTCAATAATGAGGCCTTCATTGCCCAGGTATTTCTCGTAAAGATTCTGAATTGCGACAATATCTCCATTGTTAAGGAGAACTGGCATTTCACCAGTTATACATTTTCCAGTCCCAAACCCCCCAGGAATGGCGCCCGTGCCACCCTTGCTCATAGGGAAAAAGGTGTCAAAGATTCGCTGTCCAGTAAATAAAGGCACCACTGCAGGAATATTTTCTTTGATAGGTCGAGGAACACGGACTGGCCATCTCTGCATCATAGTCAAATCTTGACGTCCTCTGTCAGTATCAACTACTGCAATGACCTCCTCAATAGTATAGTCTCCTGCTGGAGCAATCTCAACAATCTTCCCAGCGATCCTTGGAGGAACCATAATTCGATGTTCGACCAGAGTCGTTTCGGGCACCGTTCCAAGAATATCCCCGCCCGTAACATTGTCCCCAACGTTCACGCGAGGCGTAAATGACCACTTCTTGGTCCGATCAAGCGCACTAGCTATAATACCTCTTGTAATGAAATCTCCAGTTAACTCCTTCAAGGAGGGCAGGGGACGCTCGATCCCGTCATATATCTGACTAATCAAACCAGGTCCTAACTCAACACTTAGTGCACCACCTGTAGCCATAACTTTCTCTGTAGGGCGGATTCCAGCAGTTTCTTCATATACCTGAATACTGCATACATCGCCTTTCAGGGCAATAACTTCACCAATAAGTTCTTCGCCTCCTACACGACATACTTCGTACATGCGAACGCCTAACATATTCTTGGCTTCAATCAACGAGCCTGCAACTCTTGTAATTTCACCTTCAATCGCCATATTTATTCACCTATAATTCCAGCGGCACTCTACCGCAATTTTAATTACAATAAACGCGATATATCGCCTTTTTCACAAGTCTACACCAACAGCCCTCTTGATCAGGGCTCTTATCGGGTCTATTTCTCGTTTAATTGGCCCATGTTTATCTTGTATTTCTAAAATAATGGGAAATTCTTTTTCAGTGATTTGAGTTATTACTGAACGAACAGCGGCAGAATCTGCTATCCGTTCGGTAGTAATGATTAGACCAATATCTTTTCTCTCAGAGAGGGTAAGAAGAATGGACTTTGCATCTTCAGGAGATTCTACTCCGTAACCCTCATCAATTCCAGCAAGTTTTAAACCCGTAACAGTATCCTCATCCGCTATAACTGCTATCTTCACAAAAATCGCTCCTCTTATTATTGCATTTAGGTGATAACACGAAGGAGGTCTTCAACAATTTGGTCCACAGCCTTAGAAAGATTTTGATTTGCTTTTTCCTTAAGCGAAGCAATTTGTGTTTCAGTTTCTTTTAAAATAGCATTTACAGTTTCATCGATTTGCTTTTGAATATCCTGTTGAATTGTTTCTGCTTGCCTTTCGGCATTATTTTTGGCTTCTTCGAGAGCATTCTGAGCCTTTAAATTTGCTTCTTCTTCAATTTTTTTTGCCTTTTCATTCGCTTCGGAAATAATTTTGCGTGCTTGTTCCTCTAGATCTCGAATTGCTTTAAGTGTTTCAATGCTGGACATTAATGCCTTTCTCCTCAAATTTTGTGTAAACATCATCCATAGAAGTAAATCAGAAATGTAGTGGGTGATACCGTTTCGGTTTTACAATGGTTCCCTTTATAAATTCTCCGCAAGAAGACCCCCCAACGTGTTGGGGGGATGAATTGCGTGTTTTACTTTTTTCACTTTTACAGTAGTGTCCCCCATCGTTAAATAGGTTTTTGCGAATAGTAAATCTAGTGAAATGAATCTCAGGGGAACACAGGGAGAAGTGTGATGAAACGGACTTACCAATTTCGCGTGTATCCAACCACACAACAGGCAACTACGTTAACTCAATGGCTTACCACCTGTCGTATGTTGTATAATAACTCTCTGGCAGAGCGAAAAGACGCCTGGCAAACGCACCAACAATCAGTTAACTATTATGAGCAAGCCGCCCAACTACAAGTCGCTAAAAAGACCAACCCGTTTTTAAAAGCGGTGCATTCTCAGGTACTTCAAGACGTGCTGAGAAGACTGGATAAGACCTTCAACAACTTCTTCAGGCGTATTAAGAAGGGTGAAAAAGCAGGATACCCACGATTTAAAGGGAAAAACCGGTATGATTCCTTCACTTACCCGCAAAGTGGGTTCG
>JAECRW010000141.1 GCA_016294985.1 Candidatus Sifarchaeum marinoarchaea
GAGCCGCCCGTTATACTCTACTTAGGACGCTTGGCACCCTATAAGGGGGTGCAATTTCTGCTTAGGGCCGTCCCGTTGATCTTAAGAGAAGTACCTAAGGCGAAGTTTCTCATTGCGGGAGGCGCCCGTTTCGATATTCTTAATCTAAAGAAACTTATCACAGAAGAACACAAATCCTCTGTAATTTTCACAGGTTTTGTTCCAGATGAAGAAGTTCCGTTGATGTACGCGGCATGTGACGTGTTTTGCTTCCCAAGTCTATGGGAGGGTTTCGGCTTACCTCCAGCGGAAGCACTGGCCACAGAAAAGCCTGTAATTGCTTTTGATAACTGTGCACTTCCCGAAGTGGTAAAAAATAATGAATGTGGCTTCATAGTTCAACCAAGAAACCATCAGGAAATTGCTAAAGCCGTCATTACTCTATTACAAGATGAAAAATTAAGAAAAAAATTTGGTCGTGCTGGAAGAAAACGAGTTGAACGCCTATTCACATGGAAATTAGCCGCTGAAAAAACATTAAATGTTTATCAAAAAGTTTTAGAGGAAAGGTGAATCTCTAATGAGAGGACTAGCTGTGTTTGATATGGATGGTACCCTTTTAGCAAAGCGCACAATTGACGTATTATCTGATGAGCTGAGTTTCAAACAAAAACTTCAGCAAATTGACCAAATGTCAAAGGACAAATATGCATATCAAATCAGCATTGAAGTTGCTCGTTTGTTTGAAGGCATTTCTGCTTCTAAAGTTATTGATATTTTTGATCAAATAGAAGTTCGCCGAGGAGCCCTGCGTCTAATTAATTTCTTCAAAAAAGAAAAGTTTTTAACAGCAATAATTAGCGATTCGTATACCTTTCTCATCAAACGTCTCGCTAAAAAACTACAGATTGATGAGTTTTTGGGAAATGTAGCTGAAATAAATGCGGGACGTCTAACTGGTAAATTGATTACTCAACTCTACTGGAGAAAAAGTGATCCTAGATGCAAAAGGCATTCAGTATGCAAATTACATGCCTTAGAATCAATAATAAACAAATACAACATTCCTATGGATAAAACAATTGCCTTTGGTGATAGTAGTGGCGATATTTGTATGTTGAAACATGCGAAAGTAGCGATAGGTGTCACTCCAAGAAACGTTACTCTTACAGAATATGTGGATCTAATAGTCGAAAAAGATTTTGAGGAAAGTTGGAACAGCATAATCAGACTAATTTCAAAAATTTAAAAGGAACACTACGATCTTACGTTTGAGTGTTTATCCGTTTCTACGTCAGAATAAAGAAGCAGAATCAACTATATTTTCATAAAAAGTCAAAAAGACTATATATAGATATAAAGTATCTCTTTTGAGGGACTGATGATGATCCCATCAGAAAAGAAAAAGTTAGCAATTATACACTATACAGCACCACATTCGGAACACGGAGGTGTTGAAAGCGTAATTTCTGAGCATACTGAACACCTTTGTGAATATTTGGATGAAATTCATCTAATTTTTGGACGTGGTGGAGGCGGATGGGAGGGTAAAAATGTCATTGAACATCAGATCCCAGAATTACATGGGTTCCACCCAGACATTGTGCCAATACAGGATATTATCTTTCAAAAAGGTTTGTCAGATGAGAATCTAGTAGGCTTTAACAGAATAAAAGAAAGAATTAAAACCCGACTGTGTCAAATTCTTGAGGAAAATGAAATAGACAAGATTATAGTCCACAATATCCCTTCAATGCCCTTCAATTTTCCAGCGCTTGTAGCTATCAACGAAGTCGCTGAAAAATGTAGCGGCAAAATGATATATTGGATTCACGATTCTATAGTATTTCGGGATATGTATCGGGATCGACTCAACGAATATCCGTTCACAGAAGTACACTATACACACAAAAATATTGAATACGTCACAATTACTCACTTTAGAGCCATGCAGTTTGCAGAATCAGAACATGAACAATTTAGGATAGAAGATATCACAGTTATTCCAAATGGAATCGACCTCGATGATTTTTTAAAGTTAGACAAACACACGTTGGAACTTAAAGAACATCTAGAAATTAATCACAACGATTATATTATTTTAGTCCCCGTAAGGGTGACTCCTCGGAAAAATATTGAACTTGCGCTCTATGTTGTTAATGAATTGCGCAATCTGATACGCACTGGTAATATTAAATTATTGATATCTGGACCGCCTGATAACCAGGCATACATAGCTGGTAAAAAATATATGCGCTACTTAAAAGACACTGCAACAAAATTAGGCGTATCTAAAGATGTCATTTTTTGTTATAACCTCATAAGCAAAGAGAGGGTCAGGAAGGAAGGTCGGATTATCAAATGGGGTATCTCTGACATTTATAATCTTGCAGATATAGTCTTTGTTCCCAGCAAAGAGGAAGGCTTTGGTTTGCCAATCATTGAGGCTGGTGCAAGTCGAAAACCATTATTTTGTAGTCGAATAGACCCTTTCGAAGAATTAGTAAGGGACAACATTGAAGCGTATATGTTTGGTTTAGATGAGCCCCCTAAAACAATTGCCTTTCGAATTCATAGATTTCTTATCTCTAGTGCTGTGGATCTGAATTTCAGAAACGTCTTGCAAAACTTCATGTGGTCAAAAATCGTCAAAAATATGGTTTTGCCTCTGTTATTCAGTTAATTTAGTATCTAACTCTCTTTTACATGAAGAGAGGAGCAAGAAAGCACCTCTACTTCAGTGTGGTGATGAATGGCGTTGGGGTTATATACTTTTCTTGTTCTCTCTAATGATGCAGCACTGTGAGCTGTCTACCGTAGGGACTACGGGAAGTCACGCCTCTGGAGAGAGTGTAAGACCCCTCTACCCGGGCAGTTCTCGCTGAAGAGGAATCCACTCGCCTTTAGGCTGTGGTAGTTCAACTTTGAGTCCTTAGTCAAGAACCCCGCCCTGAAGGACGGGGCTTGGGATGGTGGTACTGATGCAAGTCTTGACTAGACTTAGTTTCAACAAGATGTTGGAACTACCCGTATCGGGCTATAAGAACGTTGGGATGCATACCCTAGTCCCAACCACTTCGGTAGAACCACTTAATACCACTCTCACAAAACATTTGTGGGATATGCCTGATATGGCTTGTCGAAGGGTGCTCAACTCATACACAGGAGGATTATATCATGTCGCTGTGTAACAAAAGAGTACCTGTAGTAGGAAACGATGGTATACCACGAATGCCAACCAAAGCCTCACGCGCCAGACGTTGGGTTGCACAGGGAAAGGCGGTAGCTAAATGGAACGAACTTGGCATATTCTATGTCCAATTAACAAATGATTGTGGATCAGAAGCACAAGATATTGGGCTAGGACTTGACCCTGGCTCTAAATACGATGGTATCGCCGTCGTTTCAAAGAAAGAAGTGCTCCAGACGGGTATGACTGAACTTCCAAAAGGCATCACTAACAAATTAGAACGGCGCAGAAACCAGCGCAGAAATAGACGGTATAGAAAATGCCGAAGGAGAGAAGACCGCTTTGATAATCGCGCATGTGCGGAAGACTGGATTGCGCCCAGCCAGAAGTCAAAAGTGGATTTCAAACTTACTATTATTGCGGGATTACGTAATCTGTACCCCATCAACAAATGTGTGGTAGAAGATGTACGCTTCAATCATTACCAGAAACGCTGGGGGAAGTATTTCTCCACCGTAGAAATTGGCAAGACGTTATTATACGAAACGCTCTTTGAATGGTTTGGTCATCTAAAACTGGTGAGTGGTGCAGAAACGGCACAATTACGTATCAAATACGGTGTGGAGAAATGTACTGATAAGAGGAAGCGTGTAGTAGAATCTCATGCCATCGATGCGCTGGTAATAATAGCGAACGAATTAGCCCTCACAAATATCGAAATACTGTCTTTCTATGTGTGGAAACGCTATCAATACCGTAGAAGACAATTGCATAAGTTTCAATATGAAACAGGCGGAAACCGTAGACGCGAAGGAGGTAGCAACAGCCTGAACGGGTTCAAAAAAGGCGATATAGTCCTGTATAAAGAGAAATTGGCACGAGTGGGAGGCTATATGAATGGCAAAATATCACTCCACACCTTTGGTTTAAACAACCAACGCTTTACACAACACGCAGACCCGAAAAAATGTATACGATTATATCATCAAAAAATAATGTATGCGACCGCAATTCCTCCCCCCGCTAAAGTAGGGGGCATCCTTGCGGGAGTAAAGTGAAAAACTGATGGAAGAATTAACTAACAAGTGTTTCAGTCACTTTCAATTGAATTTCATCTGCAAATGCTTCGAGTTCTTTTCCTTCAGCATATGCCTTTTTTAAAAGTTCGACTCGTAATATCATAAACTGCATACAGACTGTAACGAGACAACGACCGATAAATCCGTAATTTGTCTTATCTATCTCTGATAT